>JABUTT010000158.1 GCA_021443515.1 Bacteroidales bacterium | reverse complement strand
TTGACACTCATCCACGCATTGAAATATCTTTTTGCATCATCATTCTTAATGGTCGCAGGCTGCTTCGCACAGGAAGAAGCCACAATAACCACCGACATAATGACAATAAAAATTCTTTTCATCTATAATCTTTTAATATCTTGCAAATATAATCATTTTTTTGCAAACAGATTGACTATTTGTTCGACACTCCGCCTATCTTTACCTTATACATCATAGCAGAGTTGACAGGTACAGTGCCATATTTCATATTGCCATATCCCAGGCGTCCCGAAAACATTATTTCATATTCGCCGTTTGCCTGCACTCCCACAAGTCCGCTCGATAGTCCCTTTATGAAATCCTTGTTTGGAATGTCTGTGGTGATGATTTTCTTCTGATCCTCATCGAGAATGAAGCCTGCCTGCTTCGCCACCAAGGTGTCGTTTGTCGCAATGAGATTGGTAGTTGAAGGGGTGCTTCCCGTGAATGCGTATGCGGAATAGAAGAACGACACCGTTCCTCCCGGCTTCAACTCCTCACCTTCTCCCGCAACGGTACAAAGTCTCGTGGTTCCTTCATAGTAAGAAACCGTATATGAAGGGTCTTTTTCAATCTGAGCCTTCACATAGTTGTCAATCTTCTGCTCCTGGGCAGCGTAGGTCAAATCCAGCTGCGCCTTTTTGCATGAGAAAAGAGCGAGAATCGAAAGTATTATAAATATGTATCTACATTTCATAATCGAGAGAAAATTTCTTGTCATTTACGTAAAAGAAAGGCTTCGGCTTTTTCAAACGTGTAGGCCACAACTTCTTCAGGAGTCATTGAAAGCGGCAACTTTCCGCCCGCAGCCCTGGAATGACCTCCGCCACTAAAATACAGTTTGGAACACTCATTTACCTTTATGTCGCCCTTGCTGCGGATTGACACGCGATAGACATCAGCCTCCTGCTTGATGAAAAAGCTAACCTTTACCTTGTCAATTGAAAGAGGGATGTTCACAAAACCCTCGGTCTCGCCTTCTTCTATCTGATATTTCTCAATG
>JABUTT010000151.1 GCA_021443515.1 Bacteroidales bacterium | reverse complement strand
TCAATGCCGGCAACCAGGCCTTTTATACTTAGAAACTTATTCATTATTCTTATACAGTTTATTCCACGAAAACATTGATATAATGCCGTTAATCAGGTACAGTGCACTCACTATCGGCATAAACACGAGGCCCGCCTTGATGTAGAGTACAATATTAACACAATTCACGATGAGCCACGCAATCCAGCATTCCCATCTCTTCTGTGCAGAGAGATATTGAGCAAGCAGGATGAGCATAGTCACGCAGGCATCAAGATAGGGTATTCTTGCAGGTGCCACACCCGGAAACCAGTTATCTCCAAGTCCGCTGAGTATCCAACCCCAAACAAAACCGAGGCCGAGAACCGCAACAATCGACGCAGCCACGCTTTTCCAAGTCATCCTGCTCACCTTCAACGCTTTGTTGTCTGCGGCGCTTTCCTCTCCTTTTCGAGGATGGGTCCATCTGTAATGCCCGATTATGTTTATTGCAAGGGATATTGGCTGAAGAAGCATACTTGAATACAGATGCTTCTGAGCAAACATCACGCATAGCAGTATGGTATAGACATAGCCCACATAGAAGTTGTACTTTGAATTGCGACCGGCAAGAAATACGCAGAGCAGTCCGCTCAAAACAGCGAAAAACTCCACATATCCTACCGTATTTCCTCCTATTGTAAACATCAGCCTACACTCCCCTCCAAAGATATTCCAAGAAGTTTCTGAGCCTCAACGGCAAACTCCATTGGAAGATTGTTCAACACTTCACGGGCATAGCCGTTCACGATTAGAGCCACGGCATCTTCTGCGTCAATGCCCCTTTGATTGCAATAATAGAGCTGGTCTTCGCTAATTTTAGAGGTTGTCGCCTCGTGTTCCACAGTTGCCGAAGGACAGGCGTTTTGAATCACCGGGAAGGTATGCGCCCCGCAATTTGAACCTATCAAAAGACTGTCACACTGCGAATAATTCTTTGCTCCAACAGCACCCGGAAGCATCTTCACCAGTCCCCTATAACTGTTTTCGCTTTTTCCGGCTGAAATACCCTTACTCACAATGCG
>JABUTT010000236.1 GCA_021443515.1 Bacteroidales bacterium | reverse complement strand
TCGAACCCGCGACCCTCAGCTTGGAAGGCTGATGCTCTACCAACTGAGCTACTTCCGCATAAAAAAAAGTGGGGAAAGATGGATTCGAACCACCGAAGGCGTGCGCCAACAGATTTACAGTCTGTCCCATTTGGCCACTCTGGTATTTCCCCATACACTTTTGTTAGTATATGTATTGAGCCGATAGAGGGAGTCGAACCCACGACCCCGAGATTACAAATCACGTGCTCTAGCCAACTGAGCTATATCGGCATTTTTTCAATGTGCTTACAATTTTGGGACTGCAAATGTAAGTATTTTTTTTTGTTTAACAAACTTTTTGCAAGAAAATTTGAATAATCCCTTATTGTATGTTCGGTTTCTGCAAGTCATAGCCCTTCTTTTTGTCGAGTAACTTGACCGCAAATGCCACCAGAATCGACAATCCTCCGAATGCTGCAAAGATGAGAGAAGGAATGGTGTAGTCGTAAGTGTTTCTTGTAAGTCCTTCAAAAGTCACCTGTCCGGTGATGCAGAAGCGGTCGAGCACGGAACCCACGAGAAGAGGAACGCCCCAGAGACCTATGTTCTGAATATAGAAGGTGAGGGACATAGCCGTACCGAGTTGCTTTGAAGGTATCATCTTGGCGATTGAAGGCCACATTGCAGAAGGCAGAAGGGCGAAACCAATGCCGAGAAGTATCATAAGAGAGTATGCCATCCAAGTCTGATTGATGAAAGGCAGAGAGAAAAGGACGTGAACCAGGGTGATGATCAAGGCTCCTATTATCATAAGGTCTGCACCATAGCCCTTGCGGTCATAGATGGAACCGAAAAGAGGGGTTAGAATTATGCAGCCGAAAGGAAGCACTGAAGGTATTGTTCCCGCAACGCTTTCCTCCACGCCAAACTTGTTGATCATAAGTTCAGTGGCATATTTCTGGAACGGGAAGACTGCTGAGTAGAAAAGTACGCAGAGGATGGCGATGAGCCAGAAACCCGGATTCCTGAATATGTCGATGACGTCGCTCCAGCGGAATTCCTCTTCATCAGCCCCTGCCACGGCAATGTGCGCAGCTGAAAGCTGTTTGTCGAAACGACTGTCGTAGATTGAATATATCACGTAGAAGGAAA
>JABUTT010000108.1 GCA_021443515.1 Bacteroidales bacterium | reverse complement strand
GAAGGCTTCGCTCCCAAGTGCAGTGCTCCAGGCAAGATCCTGCTGCGGAATGAGGTCTCGTCCCTTTATTTCAAAGGCGAGAATGCCTGATGAAAGCACGCTGAGGGCATTTTCGATGGTTGCAATCTCATTTGCAATGACTGCAGGCACAGCCTTTATGAATTCGCCCTTTGTCTTGAAAACCATCTCGGCGGAGAAATAAGTTTGAAGGTCTTTCGGGTTTATGTCGAGTCTGCTTTTGTAGCCGTTGATTTTACCGTTACTGCCGAAATCTTGTTTATAGTTCGGTGCCACGGCCTTCCTGCCTTTGGCTTCTCGGGAGTCGTTGCCTTTCCCGACGCCATCTTTTCTGAAGGCGGAAAAACTTTGTCCTTCGCCGTCTATGAAGCCGGGAGCAAGTGTGTAACCGAATTTGGTTTTAAGGAAGCGAGTGTCGCCGAAAAGGGGAGTGCTGGCTGCGACACCAAGACTTGAAGGAACTGCCTCGTTCTCGCTTTTATTGAAAGTGCAGGTTGAGTAAATGAGGAAACCTCCGTCCGAGAGTGCTTCAAATGCCTTTTCGACTATGCGCTTGGACCTGTTTGTGCAGTTTTCTACGGCATCGATACTCCATCCCTGCAATGCCGCATCCTCTTTTCTGAACATACCCTCGCCCGAGCAGGGAACATCTGTAAGCACTATGTCGAACCATCCGGGCAAATTCTCGGCGAATCTGTCAGGGTCATTGCTTACCACGACCACATTCGGGTCTCCCCATTTTTCAACATTTTCCTTGAGGATTCCTGCGCGAGAGGAAATGGGCTCGTTGGCTACGAGTATGAATTTGTCTCCGAAAATTTTTCTTGCGCTCGTGGCAAGGTCAGTAGTCTTTCCTCCCGGGGCTGCGCACAAATCCAGTATGCGTATCGGTCTTTCCAACGAAATTTCTCCGGCAATTTTGCGGAAGACTTCGCCAACTATCATTGAAGATGAGTCCTGCACATAATAGGCGCCCTGATGAAAGAGGGGATCGGCAACATAGAGAGGCCTTTGAGGAAGATAGAAGCCTGTGCCATCCGCCCATTCAACGGCTTCAGCCCCTTCAATGTGGCAGGCGTCGAGTTTTGAAGGATTGAGCCTGATTGATGG
>JABUTT010000141.1 GCA_021443515.1 Bacteroidales bacterium | reverse complement strand
AGAGTGTCGAGGTTTTTGTCGGAGAATGCAATCTCCACCTTGTCTTTTGCGTCCTTTCTCACTTCAAGTTGACCATTGTATATCATCTTGAGGATGAGTGCCGCAGCGAGCGAGTTGCCCTTTTTGTCAAGACCGAGTTCCTTAATTATATAGTTTGATGCAAACAGACTTCCTTCGTAAGGAATGTCCCTCGACCAATCCACATCCTTAACCCTCTTGACGCCGAGTATCTTCTTGGTATGGGCTCTGTTTATCAGCAAAGCGCCTCCTAAAATGCCTCCGAAGGCAAGAAGCATAGCGAGTATAATGCCTCCGGCATTTTCATCTTCGTCGTCGCCAAAATCCGCTCCTTCCATCGCCTCGTCATAGATAGTCTGGAAATCCATGGCCTTTATGCTCGGAGACCGGAATATGCCTTTGTTGAAACGCAGAAGGGCGATTACGGAGCAATCTCTGTTGAAGTCGGCATTGCTTTCATAGACAACCTTGCCTTCGCTAAAAGCCGTAGTGCCATAAAAACCGAAACCCCACGCGAGTGTGTTGGACGTGTCTATCGATATATCTTCAGCGGCAATGCTTACGCGAACGTGAGACGGACTTGCCGAGAGCCCCGGAGACACGAGTTGCATGTGAAGAATGTCATAGTCGTTAAGAGTCTTCACAGCGTTTGTCATCGTATATGACACAGTGAAGACGTGGTCACCGTAGGACCCTATGCCCCAGCACAATTCAACGCCGTTACGTTTATGGACATAACCGCATTTTCCTGCCTTCTGACTGATGCTGCGGTCTATGCCCCATTCGCCGATGTTGCTGAAAGGGAGTCCGTTTTCGTCGGTGACTGCAAGGTCCTTGACTTCAATGTCGCCGAGATTGTTTCGCACGAGATACCATTCCGTGATGCCTCCGTAGATGCTCACATCCCACTTCTCCGTAATTTCAGCCGAGCCGTCCTTTCGAAGAATCAGGTCTATCTCGATGTTGCGGATTGACTCTCGAGCCCCACACACCGCAAAACTGCTGACCAGAATGGCCAGCATCAAAATTAGTCTGCGCATTTGCTAAAGGTTGAGTTTTGGCATTTCGGCTTTCTCGCCCGGATCCTTGAGGTATTCCTTCACGTTAAATCTGAGGAAAC
>JABUTT010000086.1 GCA_021443515.1 Bacteroidales bacterium | reverse complement strand
TTTGAAATGCTCTTGAGTTTATCGTAAAAGTCGAACACAATCTCGCTCAAAGGCATATCGTAGTTCAATTCTATACGATCGGATGTAAGATAGTGCTGGCTTATGAGCGTTCCCCTCTTGTCGAGGCAGAGTTTCATTATCGGGCCAAAGAATTCCGTCTTTGAAATCACCTGTGCTCTGATGTAAGGCTCTTCGATATGGTCTATGGTGGTAATTGCAGGCAGACCTGAAGGATTGTGTACATCAAGGACTTCTCCGAGCGTCGTATAAACCTTGTAGGAAACGTTAGGAACGGTGGTTATGACGTCCATGCCGAATTCCCGGAAAAGACGTTCCTGCACTATTTCAAGGTGGAGAAGACCGAGGAAGCCACATCGGAAACCGAAGCCGAGTGCGAGTGAACTTTCCGGGCTGAAGGTGAGGGAAGCGTCATTCAGCTGGAATTTTTCCAGACTGGCGCGAAGGTCCTCATACTCATCCGTTTCCACAGGATATACGCCTGCAAAGAGCATTGGCTTGACCTCCTGGAAACCCGCAATCGCTTCTTCACAAGGGTTTTCGACCGAGGTGATGGTATCGCCGACCTTAACTTCGACAGCCGTTTTGATTCCCGACATGATGTAGCCCACGCTTCCGCAGGGAATCTCGTCCTTTGCCACATATTTCATCTTCAAGACGCCGACTTCATCAGCCTGATATTCCATACCTGTTGCGAAGAATTTAACCTTGTCGCCTGTGTGAATGGAACCGTTGAGGATTTTGAAATATGCGATTATACCTCTGTAGGAATTGAAAACGGAGTCGAAAATGAGGGCCTGGAGAGGTCCGTCCGGACTGCCTGTCGGGGCAGGGATGCGTTCAATGATTGCATCGAGAACAGCGCTCACACCCTCTCCTGTCTTTGCGCTTACCTTGAGCACATCTTTTTCATCACAGCCGATAAGATCCACTATCTGATCTGTGATGACCTCGGGCATAGCGCTGTCCATGTCAATCTTGTTCAAGACAGGTATGATTTCGAGATTGTGCTCGATTGCAAGATAGAGGTTGGATATGGTCTGGGCCTGTACGCCCTGAGTTGCATCCACTACGAGCAGCGCGCCTTCACAGGAAGCGATGGCCCTTGAAACCTCGTAAGAAAAGTCAACGTGGCCCGG
>JABUTT010000210.1 GCA_021443515.1 Bacteroidales bacterium | reverse complement strand
AGGGCCTGCAGAGGGGGTGCAGTCTTGGTCTCGCACGGAAATGGGCCATTCTGGTGCGAAATGGATTTGCGATGTGCCATAGAAGGGCCTGTAGTGGGGGGTGCAGTCTTTGTCTCGCACGGAAATGGGCCATTCTGGTGCGAGATGGATTAGGGAAATTCAGATTTAGGTCTTGAATCGCATCGCAGCCTCAATATATGAGCTTCGGCTACTACCGCCTCAGCTGCGGGGAGCACGAATGAGCGGCTCTCCTCGCTGAGACGATTGCGACGGGCTACACGAATGAGCGGCTCTCCTCGCGGAGTCAGTTGCGACGGACTACACGAATGAGCGGTTCTCCTCGCTGAGTCGGTTGCGACGGGCTACACGAATGAGCAGTTCTCCTCGCTGAGACGATTGAAACGGGACTTATTGAATTTTGGAGAGGGCGGTGGCGGAATCGGGAGTAAGAATGCCGGCGGAGACAAGATGGTCGAGTGTATGTTCTGATTGAGGGGTGGAGTTTCTGTAAAGGACAATGTTGTGGGCAATCTTCCAGCTACGAATGTAAGGATGAGCCTTCATTTCGTCTTCAGAAGCAGTCCAGATGTCAAACTTGCCTTTTGCAGCATCCTCAGGCTTGACAAAAACAAGGTCTTGCAACCCCTCATAACGTTCTTCGCCGAAATTCCAGATGTCGAGAAGCTGCTCCTTGCAACAATACCATCCCCCAAGAGCCTCCCTCTGAGAAACCATTTTCGCAGCATAGTACGCACCGATTCCCGGAAGGGCGTCAAAGGCGGCACTATCGGCAGCGTTGATATCGAGAAGCGGAATGTCGATATAATCCTTCAGCCGATTGAAAATGTCCTTTCCGACTACATAACTGTTGCCAAAATCCCCCACACGATGGTACCTTCCTCCCTTAAGCCTGTACGCATCTATGCTTTGAGCCTGCTTTTCGGTAAATCCCAAAAGCATAAGAGAATCTGTGCTGATGGTGTTGGGGTTGAAACGAAAGAGCATAGGCTCACGATGTCTGGATAAAATTTCCTTCTCGGCAGCCTCCAAGCGTTTGGTTCTCGCTGTTGAGGAGTTAGATGAATGAGCTGTAGAGGTGCGGGGCGACGAGGCGGAGAAAGATGCGGTAGAGGTGCGGGGCGACGAGGCGGAGGTGGAGAATGTGCGATTCGATGAGGATGAGGATGA
>JABUTT010000133.1 GCA_021443515.1 Bacteroidales bacterium | reverse complement strand
GTATTCTCCTTGTCCTTCACATTCGCGAGGTCAGCCTTTAGCCAAGCGTATTGTTCATCTGTCAAACCTGAATAGTATGAACAGGTTGCACCATTGCTCTTGGACGAAGACGATCTCGAATAAACCCACACGTTATCCATAACGATGAAGTGTGCCTTGCCTTTGTTGAAGGAATAGTCGTGAGGTCCGAAGTAGGTAATATACATACTGCGTGCCTTGTACTGCATATCTTCAACAGTATCGGTAGTCTCAAATGCGAGGGCATTGTGGTCGTGGTTACCCATACACTGCATGAAAGGAAGTTTGGCACCGCCGTCAAGCATAACATTCTGCATTGAGGCCCTCATATAAGGATAAGTGTCGTTACTGTCAAAGGTTACATCTCCCAAGGTCACAGCCACAGGACTTGCATATTTACCGCTATTCACTCCTCGGTTGATAACGGTTTGGATGTCCTTGATGGTTTCTGTCTTGTAACGCTGTGACTCGTTGTAATTGCAGCACTGAGGGTCGCCCACCATAATTGCGGTGAATTTATCCACAACTGCTCCCGGAACGAGGTGAAAGTCATAACGCTGCACCTTCGAGAGATTTTTCAGGGTCTTCTTTGAATAAAAATCAGGCACACCCTTATCGTCGAGAGCTATCTGACAATCTGCAGGAGTGGTGTAGTAAACTACGCGACATTTTGCATTCGCCTTCATCTGATATACGCCATTTGCATCGGTCAGAGTGAAGGTATAACCGTCAGTTACAGGCACGCCTGCTATTCCCTTCTTCGTGCTTGGGTCATAAATCCAGCCACAAAGATTGTTGCCTTCTTCGATTTTTGTTCCGTTAATCACATCTACAGCACCAGCTGTAGGATCCCAATCAGGGTCATCCGGACCACTCGGAGTAGGTCCGCCGGGTTTTGTACAAGCAGTCCCCAACACGAGGATGGAGACTGCAAGTATTGATAAAAGTTTTTTGAAATTCATGCTAAATTATTATTTCCAGAGAATATTCTGCTCAAGTTTCGGATTGACGTTCATGGCAGACTGCGGAAGTGGAGAAGTGTAGTATTTTTCTTCCCACTGACTGTCGTTATTGTAAACCAGATAACCGTGGTCGCCTTCGGTAAGACTCCAGGTAAGAGGGGCCTGTGAAGTTGCAATAACGATGTTGGTTGCAGTAGGAGAACCTGTGGT
>JABUTT010000251.1 GCA_021443515.1 Bacteroidales bacterium | reverse complement strand
AGCATCCCGATGTCTCCTGTGGCACTCTTGATGGCGTCTTCGCTCGTAATGTTCAGGTTTATTTCAACTGCGGAAATCTGATTGTCCTCCCATCTGTTAAGCCTTCTGAGAGTCGCAATGGGAGCATAGACGACACACATCTCCTTATTGTCGAGAACGTCCTTGTAGATTTCCGTAATCTTGAACTTTCTCACCTGCACCCTCTCACCTATAAAATAGGTAAGAACGCTACTCTCCTTGTCAAGTTCAAGCGCATCGCATAGAGACTGAGGCACTCTCACGTTCAGTTCTCCTTCTGCGGGACACATTGGATGCGAAGGCTCGACACCTTTTACCATAACTCCGTGTATCTGACCTCCGGACTTTACTATACCTGCCCTGTAGATAACCGGATATATACTTTCTACAATAGGTAATTCAGTTATCTTTTCAAAATATGGAGCATCAGTCGGTATGGGATTGCCTTCGCTCAGGTAATCGTGATTTGTAGGGATGATTCTGACATCTCCCCCCGCGAGGCTTAGTCCGTTTCTTATTTCCTGACGGAACCCGCTTGAAATGGCAACGGCGATTATAATCACGAAGAAACTGACGGCCGTACATACGGTCGCCAAAGTGCCTTTGAGTTTAAGCCTCTTTGATATGAATCCCGTGACTTCTCCCACTTACCTACTTAACCAATTTATCTATCTTGCCCAATGCCATTATGCGGAACAAAACCTTAGGGAAAGGTTTGTCTTTTGAACGTTTGTCAAGATCGAGATAAATCTTCTTGTAGAGCGGAACCCTGTGGGTCTGGACGAATTCGATGAGTGTGCCGTCCGGGTCCTCGATGTAGGTGAAATGACCGCTTGCCTCTCCCATATCGAAGATTTCGCCGTCAGGACAACTGTCAACGGTGAATTTGTAACCTTCGGGAGCGAGATAGTTCGCAAGTTCCTTCATGTCCTTTACGTCGAAGCAAATCTGGATGAAACCGGGATCTCCCCAGAAGCGTCCCTCATAGATTTTGCGAGGCACTCTGTCGAGACTTTGGACGAGTTCGATGTAGCCCGGACCGTAGAGATTGCTGAAAGGACCTCTGAAGCGTGAACTTGTGGTCAGAAGTACTCTGCGGAAACGCTCTTTACCCTCACTCAGATCTTCAAAAGTTCCGATGCGGTCGTAAATTACCTTGTCGAAACCGATGATGTCAGAGTA
>JABUTT010000039.1 GCA_021443515.1 Bacteroidales bacterium | reverse complement strand
GCCTGCTATCTCTTCCTTGCCGACACCACGAAGGCTCTTTCGGACTACAACAAGGCAATCAGCCTCAACCGTTTTGATCCTGAGGGTTATGTGAGAAGAGGCCGTCTGTATTCAGTGCAGGGCGATTATCAGAATGCTCTCAACGACATAAACCGCTCCATCGAACTTGACTCCACAAACACTTTTGCCTACTTCAACAGAGCAATCATCCATTATGAAGAGCAGAAATACAAGGAGGCTTTGAAGGATATGGATCTTGTGCTCCGTCGCGAGCCGGGTAATGCGCTCACCCTCTATAACCGAAGCCTCATCTATGCCCAACTCGAAGAATATATGGCGGCGCTCGATGATATGGACAGAGTGCTGAATATCAATCCGAACAATGTGCTCGCCTACTTCAACAGGGCTTCCATCTTCATTTCGATGGGACGTTACAGAGATGCGAGAAACGACTACACCAGGGCGATTGAACTCTATCCGGACTTTGCCAAGGCCTATCTCAATCGTTCTTATGTGAATAACCTGCTCGGACGTACAAAGGAGAGTGAAAAGGACTACAACACTGCCCAGCAGAAGATAGCCGCCTACAAGAAAACCACAGGCAGCGACCCTATGTCTTTTGCCGACACCACGAAAAAATACAGTTCCCTCATTGCCCTGGATGCCGATTTTGCAAAGTCCGGCTTCGACAATGAACTCTTGCAGTATCGTGACATAGACATTCGTCTCAAGCCTCTCTATCGTTTTGTGTTGGCATCGCCTGACGCAAATGTCAACTATGCCCTCAGCAACCGCTATGAAAGCAGGATTCAGAGCCTCTTCATAGCCTCCCTTCCTGTGGATGTCACCATAGCTTCGACTTCCGACAAGGAAGCCTCCCTCAGCATCCCTTCGGCAACCTATATAGCGTCTTTGGAGGGGATAAGCGAGGCCAGGCGTCATTTCTTGAGCGCCCTTGCAAACAATGCATCAAAGCAGTATAACTTCGCCTCAAGCCAGTATGACAAGGCAGTTGAGACGGCTTCAGCGGCGAAGGATGCCCAGGGAGAGCCGTTCTTCAAGGCCTTCTACCTTATGAACAGGGGTACTCTCAAGGCCGATATGATAGAACTTGTATCTAAGTTCGAAAGTAATGTGCGCACCCTCACAATGGAGGACAGCAATCTTTCTTCTACGAGGGTAAGTGACAACGTGACAACTGTTTA
>JABUTT010000114.1 GCA_021443515.1 Bacteroidales bacterium | reverse complement strand
TCCCACAGTTTCTCCCTATAAGTCTGTTCGTTGAGTTCTGCAATCCTCACACCGTCTTTGTCGGCAGGAATGTGCTTTGCCACAATGTCCATCGCCACTTTGCTCAGATACATATTAGAGCCTATGCCTGCTGTTGCGGTGATTCCTGTGGTCGCGAGAACGTCCCTTATCATCGTGATGGCGAGTTCGTGGGCTGTCATTTTCATTGAGCCGAGATAATTTGTCACATCCATAAACACCTCATCTATGGAATAGACGTGGATGTCCTCCGGGGCGATATATTTGAGATAGACCTCGTATATTTTCGTGCTATAGGTGATGTAATGGCCCATACGAGGCGGTGCCACAATATAATCAACCTCCAAATCAGGATGTGTCCGGAGTTCTTCGTCATAAACCGACTTGCCCCTCATTCTCCTGCCTGCAACTTGGCTCCTGCGTTCCTCGTTTACCTGCCTCACTCGTTGCACCACCTCAAACAGTCTCGCACGACCGCCAATGCCGTAAGCCTTCAATGAAGGAGACACAGCAAGACATATCGTCTTGTCTGTCCTGCTTTCATCGGCAACCACCAAGTTCGTGGTCAAAGGATTGAGCCCCCTGTCCACGCACTCCACCGATGCGTAGAACGACTTCAAATCAATCGCGATGTATGTTCTATCTTCCACCACCACCGAAGCCGCCTCCGCTGAAGCCTCCGCCACCTCCGAATGAAGTGCTCCCTCCGAAACCACCCTTGCCTGAAGATGCCGCTGCAGTTGCCTGTGCGTTTGTTATTGCCCTTGAAAGTCGGTCAGACATCCAAAGCACCTGATATATGGTAGGGTAGTCATAAACGGACTGCTCATCAAAGTATTGAGGATTTATGTCTTTGAGCTGGCTTGCCACTTTGTCGGCAATTCCGAAGAGTGCGCCGAAGATGAGATAGTCTTTCCAGAGCGCAACTTCGCCTACTTCACGTTCTCCGCAGAGCGTAAAGTCCGAAAGGAACTTTCTGAAACCTATGCACCCCCTTGCCTTGGCCTGACCTTGCGAGAGATATCTCGTGCCGCTCATACATCCTTGCGCCTGAAGGTCTTTCTGACCGTATGTGCAGGCGCGATTTACCCACTCATTGACCTCTCTTGTGTGGCGTGAAGACCATTTTGAGAACTCCTTGTCCTGAAGAACCTTGTCTGAGCCGCTTGCAAGCAACATCATTTTATACAGGTC
>JABUTT010000088.1 GCA_021443515.1 Bacteroidales bacterium | reverse complement strand
GTTAGATTTGAAAGAAATAACAATGTTGGAACTTTCAGGTCCGACATTAACCTTTTCCTGAGATTCCAGAGTGAAAATCTGAGCATCTTCAGGAATAGGCTTCTGGCAAGCAATCACTGCAAAGAGTGCGGCTGCAATAAGTAGAATTTTTTTCATTTGAGATTGTTTATAATGTTGTTATATGTAGTCATGAACAACAAATATAATATTTATAAACAATTATAGTGGCAAAAACGAAAAAAACCGAACATTATCAACCGAAACGAGATAATGCTTTGGTCAATTTGCATTGGCTTTACCTGGTCATACTGAATTCACAACCGCAGTAAAGTTGGTTGTAAAAGCCTCTTTCCTTAACTATCTCTCCCCTTCTTTCTTGAAGTCCTCCCTTTCTCCAGTTTATATTCCACCATTGTACCTTGGTGTCATTTCTTGAGACAGTTTCGCAAGCCCATTCTCCTGCCTCATTTATCTGTTCGAGGGATTTCCATCTCGAAGAAGCGAGGGTCGTGGTAAGGAGGTTGAAGCCTTCGGTGGCGGCAAAGGTGGCGGCACGAAGAAGGCGATAGCGGAAACATTCAAGGCATCTTGCCCCGCGCTCAGGCGCTGTTTCACGACCCGAGCCAACCTCCGAGAGCCATTCATCGTGGATATATGGATCTTCAACGAAGTTTATGCCCATTTCTTTGCAGAACCTCTCACATTCCGTCTTTCTTTTCTCATACTCCTGCTCTGGAAAAATGTTGGAGTTGCTGTAGAAAAGTGTGGGTTGCAATCCATTCTCCTTCATACACTCGATTATCGCCCCACTGCATGGAGCGCAGCAGGCGTGAAGAAGGATTTTTGCATTTGGAAGAGGAGTCTGAACTATCACAATATGGCGTTGAATAGGCTGAATGCGGCAAATGAAAGCACCCAGGCAATGATGACAGAATATATGGCGGTAATTATCGCCCACTTCCATCCGCTTGCCTTACGGATAGTGACGAATGTGGCTATACAAGGGAAGTAGAGCAGTACGAAGACCATAAAGGCAATGCCCGTTGCTGGAGTTGTGGTCTGTGCAAGAGCCGCCTGAAGACTTGTGCTGTTCTCCTCAGAATCAGCAGAAACCTCTTCGTTGCTGTAAAGCACACCCATAGTGCTCACTGTGAGCTCTTTAGCGCATATACCCGAAAGAATGCCGACATTCATCTTCCAATCGAAGCCCATAGGTCGCA
>JABUTT010000248.1 GCA_021443515.1 Bacteroidales bacterium | reverse complement strand
ATGTAGCGGTTACACTTGGCCTGTGAGACCTCGCCAAGACAAGAGAGCCTTTCGCAAGCCTCAACGATGTCTGTATCCTCCGGCACTTTCACAATGTACCAAAGATGAAGACCTGCCTCGCGAGTCCTTTCTTCGTTGCGAGGGTCTATGGGGAATACCCTGCTGAGAGAATATGCTCCAAGTATCGACAAAACTTCATCAGTCGAAGGAATGCCGCTCTTTGTGGCAGGACCGCTCATCGAGTCGAGGATGTCGGTCATCTCGGGAGAGAATTTCACAAGGAGTTCCCCCTCCTTAAAGCCTTTGTCCACCGCTTCGGGTTTGGTTTCGGGCTCCACGGATGGCCGCTGCACCTTTGAGCAGGAAAGTCCCACCCCGCAGACAAGAGCAGTGATTATAAGTATCTTGTTAATCTTCATATATGTCATCGTAAGAGTATTTGCTTATCATCTTCGGGAAAGCGGCAAAATAATAGTCGAAGTTTGCCGGCTCGTTGTCGAAATGAACAAGTTCTCCCTTTGAATTTCGTCCGTTCTCCTGTTGGTTGAATATCAGTCCCTGAGGGTCCATGTCAAGAAGACGAGGATGGTAGAGAAGCCAGTCAGGAAGGTCTCCGGTGAAGAAATTAAGGTTGAGTTTTATCCTGTATGCATTGGGAAGAATGCGAGGTATCTTGTTGACTGCGAGGAACTTGATTGTGTCACCTCCCCAATTTCTCACATCTTCGTCGCTCCAAGCCCTTACACCTTCTTCACCTACCTTGAAATCCGGTATGCTGCCCTCTATGAAGTTGAAACTGAGGCCAAGTTCCTCGAGATTCTCCCAAAGAAGAAGCCTTTTGAGAGCGCTTGCATCCTTGTTAGTATTCAAATGCAGGCCGATTCCCCCACGATATTCATATTCAGAAGCCCTTCTCAGGTCAATGAGATAGGAAATACGCCTGTTGGTCGAAAGGTTCAATGCTCTGAGCGCAGGGAAGTTCTCCGGCGTAAGTATATCCGGGATTTCCGTTAGACAGTTGCTGTTGAGGTCGAGAGTCACGAGGTGGCTTCCGAGTTTTACAAGTTCATCAGGTATGGAGATAAGACCATAGGCTCCGACCTGGAGATATTTGAGGTACTGAAGGTCACAGATTGCCGTGCCGAGTTCAATACTCATACGGTCGTTGTTGATATTGCTGTAAAAATCGAGAGTCTGGAGATATTTGAGGTGTCTTACCTCATC
>JABUTT010000076.1 GCA_021443515.1 Bacteroidales bacterium | reverse complement strand
GTAAATGCAATTGCCGAAATGTCTGAGGCTTGCAGTCCGCTTCTTGAGATTGCCTCGCTCACAACCGGCACAATGTTAATCTGGTGGGCTCTTGAGGCAAGTTCCGGAATGACACCGCCGTAGGCCTGATGCACAGCCTGGGACGCGAGGACGTTTGACATCACCACTCCGTCTCGGATAATTGCAGCGGAGGTGTCGTCACAACTTGATTCTATGCCTAATATGACTGTAGCCATTCTAACTCTCTTTCAAGGCGACAAATTTACTCATTTTTTCACAAATATAGTTATATTTGTAGGTTAAGCCCGTTAATAGTTATTTGATGATTCACAAAATTGCCCATATACTGAAAATCATACTTCTGGTGCTGCTCGCGCTGGTTGTGGCGGTTTTGTTGATTATCCAAAGTTCATTCGTGCAGAGCAAGGTTGCCGACAAGGCCACGAAGGCTTTGAGCGAAATTATAAACGGCGACCTGAGCATAGGTAAAATCCACCTTCTTTTCAATACCCTCATTGTCAAGGATGTGTTGATTATAGACAGGGAACCTGATGTAAATGCAAGGACAGACACCTTTGCAAGGGTGGATTATCTTGCAGTAAAAATCAACAGCAAGACCATATCCAATCTGCTCAAATACAAAAGCGGAGCGGATGTGCCTTTGGTCCATGTTGACCTTGTGAGAGTGAAGGGGCTTGAGTTCAACCTTGTCATTCTGGAGAAAGGCGATAATAACATCTTCCACGTTTTCAACTTTCGTCCGCCTGCCGAGCCTCCTCAGGGCGAGAAGCCTAACCTCTTTTTCATACGAAAGGCGAAGGTCGAGAATACATCTTTCTCGATGATAAATAATATGGCGAAACGCCGCCCTCCTCGCAAAATGCGCGCTCCCGCCCTCAACTACGACAATATGTACATTGATAATCTCAATGTGGTGGCGTCGAATCTCAGTATGAACAATATGACGTTCAACTGTGAAGATGCCAATGTCTCGCTTAGGGATCATTATACGGGAGAGCAGGTTAACTATATCAAGGCAAGTGCAGTGGAGGTTGGTCGAGGCCACACCGACATCAAAGATATAAGAATCAGTGACAAGTATTCGAAGGAAGCCCGATTTGAAGAGCTTCAGATGCTCTACAAGAATTCAAAGTCCTTCCAGGATTTCTTCCACAATATCAGGATGGTCGGAACCCTCAATAACACAAAGATAAACTTCAAGACCAT
>JABUTT010000234.1 GCA_021443515.1 Bacteroidales bacterium | reverse complement strand
GTAGATACTGTTTTCGGAGTGACTGAACTTCATTTCCAGATATGGAAGAGCCAGACTCCTCTCAATCCTTCAATATGGCTGATGCAATGAGACACACTATACATATAAATAACTTGGAGTCTATCAGGCAGGGAGCGCAAACCTTTCTTTCAGAGATAGGCTCAAACAAACTCATTTGTCTGGATGGCGTAATGGGTGCGGGAAAGACCACTTTTACCTGCGCACTCTGCGATTGTCTCGGAGTAAAGGACCCTGTCTGCTCCCCTACGTTCACAATAGTAAACGAGTATAAGGCTGCCTCGGGCGAAAACATATATCACTTTGATTTCTACAGGATAAACCGCCTTGAAGAGGCTTTGGACATTGGTCTTTACGATTATTTGGACAGCGGTTGTCTCTGTATTATGGAGTGGAGTGAAAGGGTTGAGGCCCTTCTTCCCGAAGAATGTGTTCACGTAAATATAGTTGTGAACGAAGATCAGTCGAGAACTCTCGAGTTTGATTTGTAAAACCGAAAAATAATCCACATCTTTGCGGTGGGGATAAAGACAAAGGGGGAATCTTTTTGAGTTATGAAAAGGTTCTTTCTTTTTTTGTGTCTTGCCCTTGCTGTGAGTTGTGGCGATTCTCTCTCATTCCCAAAGTGGTATTGCAGAAACACAGACTATCCTGCCTTCGATGTGAGGGATTCTCTGTTTTCTTCATCCGATTCCACCTCTTCCGATGAGCCCGTAAAGCCGAGAGATAACAATATCTATCTGCTTACTCTTGAATATCCCCAAGGCTATGACTTTCTGACCGATTCATTAAAAGGAGTTGTGAGTGGATGCTATTTAAAGGTCTATAAAAACTTTGCCCTTCATCGTTCGATAGAAGTATCGGATTCAAATGAGGTGGATAGCGCAGAAGACAATAATTATCTTATCGGAGGCCATCTTTACTCAGTCTATAAAGGTAGGGAAAACACTCTCATAAAACTCGACGGAGAAAGTCTTTTTACTTTGCCTGCTGGTCATCGTGTTTCAGGGCTGATAGTAATAGAGGGAAGTGTCTATACATTGAGTTTTTCTCAAGGACAATGGTTGCTTTCCCGGGATGGCGTTCCTCTTAGAATCGGCAGCGGAGAAATTTTTCACAACCTTTATGATGACTGCGGAGACCCTTGTTTTGCATGGAAGGATGGTCGGGATGTGTACATATATTATAATGGTAAGTATGAGAGAGTGGAGATTGGAGGCAATTCGGTGGATGATGT
>JABUTT010000182.1 GCA_021443515.1 Bacteroidales bacterium | reverse complement strand
CGGTGTTGTTTTTTGGCATATCCATTTTTAACTCCTTAAATGTAATTGATCTCACAATCGTGTTCTTCCTTGAGGGCTGATGCGATATCGAGTGCTGATATTCTGCCCTCGCTGATGTGTTCGCAAAGCTCCTTGAAGTCTGCGGAGTAGCGGTCAAGGTCTTCCTGTGATGCGTTGTACTTCTCGCAGAAGATCCACAGGGTCATCTGAAGGGCGAGGTTACAGCCGTCTTCATAGCCTTTGTCCTGTCCGGCGGCGTATCCGACCTTGTAAGCTTTCTCAACATCTGCCTGTGTTCGTGGGATGTTCCGGGGGTTCGTTTTTGCCATATTCATTACTCCTTTCTGACTCCATTATAAAAGCCAGTGCAACAGGTTAAAAATTTTTTCAAGACCTATTGCACCGGTGATTAGAATATTAAGTGAAAGGGGGCTTGCGGATGGCGAAGCCGAATATGATAGGCCGTGAGAACGAGAATTGCTGGCAGAAGTTAAGGGCGGCGGTAGTCGAACAGGCGGCAACGGACTATATCCGAGAGAGCAGACGATATAGAAGGAGGGAGAGTGACGAGCCGAACCTTAATGACCCTGAAGTCATACGGAAATGGTTCTTGAGTGACTATTTCTGTATGTTCAGCGACATCAGCGGGGCGGCGATACTTGAGAGGTTAGACGAGATGATTGAGGAAGAGGACAGAAAGCGATACAGACGAATTGACAGAAGGAGTGATGCAGAATGACCTATAAACAGATGCTTGCGATTGAGAAACCGTCCAATGTGAGTGAGGCTTATATCGGCGGGTGCAAAGGCTGTCCGCACCATTACTGGTTCGGCGGTGAGATTCAGAAGTGCGAGAGGACAGGTAAGGGCAAGGACGAGGAGACTTGTTCACGGTGCTGGTCAAGGGAGATGCCCGACAAGGATAAGCCGATTGACTTACTGCTCCATCTTCCGTCCAACGTTCATACCCTGTCGATTGTGTGGACTTACGGCACCGATGGAGTGAATAATATCATCGTGGATCGTGATGACATAGACGAGGGTGAGGTGGACTTGAGTGATATTAAGCGGTAATGAGATTAGGAACAGGCTTGGCACCGATATTATTATCGAGCCGTATGACGAGCGTAGGCTTAACCCTAACAGCTACAATCTCCGTCTTCACAACAAGCTGTTGGTCTACACCTCACCATTGGATATGAAGCACCCCGCATCGACAGAGGAGATAGAGATTCCTGAATCCGGCTTATTGTTAGCCCCCAACACCCTTTACCTCGC
>JABUTT010000159.1 GCA_021443515.1 Bacteroidales bacterium | reverse complement strand
GCAAAGAGAGTCTTGATTCTCTCCTCCATTTCTTCCCAAGTCGGCCATGCGGCAACACATTTCTCCACATCAATTTTACGAATATCTGTTTTGAGGAGGAACTCGATTGCGGCAGTGGAAGTAAGAGTACCTATGCCGACCTTGAAACCATGAGAAACATGTTTTCCATTCTCATAGCACAGATTTTCCATATCCCAGCAATGTGAGAACTGATGTTCTGCGCCGGAAGCAGGACGACTGCTCTGGAATGCCTGCATTGCAAATCCGCTAAGGATAAGACCTTCAGAAAGAGCCTCGGTAGGTTCAATCTTGCCTGCAAAAACTCCGGCAGGGTCTGCAAGCTGGTGACGAAGGCCGTCCTGTACGAAACTCCAAGCAAAAGCATCCACTGCTTCTACGCCTGCTGCATCTGCAAGAATCCAGTCTGCACCTGCAGGAACCTTGGCAATCAAATCGGCATAACCGCTTGCCGCAAGGTCCTTTGGAGCCTCTGCTGCAACCTTGGTGTCCATAACGAAGCCATATGGAGCAGGACAATTCATAGTCTGCTTGTTGCCATCCTTGGTAATAGATGCCCCAAAAGCGGTGTAACCGTCCATAGAAGCGGCAGTTCCCACGCACATATATTTGCGACCGAGCCTGTGTGAAACTAATTTCACAAGGTCGTTCATAACACCAGAACCCACAGTAATCGCAACCACATTCAAAGGACGAAGGAAATTTTCTATAAGTTCAATGAATTTCCACTCGGCATAGAGGTCAGGATCGTCGATTACAAATGGTTTCTCGTATGCTATCCCCTTCTCTTCAAGAGACTTGATTACGGTTTCACCCGCAACTCCATACGTATTTGTATCTGCTATGATGGCAGCCTTTGCTCCCGGAAAAAGTTTTGCGAATACCTCGCCAGCCTTTGATGCGTAACCCGGGCCAATGGCTAATTCTTTTGTGTCTGTAGTGTGCTGCAACGCAGTCTTTATGCTTGTCATATCACTATTTTTATTTATTTGCAAATATAGCAAATCTATGTCAAAACTATGTTTATTTCTAAACAATTTTTATTATTTTTGCGGCATTCAGAGAAAAATTATTCAGAAAAAGATTAAAAACGAACGAAAAAGACATGAAAGAAGTAATGAGCATAGCCGAAAGGCACAAACTGATACTCGAGGCTCTTGAAACAAACGGCTTTGTGAAGGTTGCCGACCTTGCGAAGCAATTCGGAGTGACTCCTACCACCATCCGCCGCGATATGGATGATCTGGAAAGCCGAAACCTCCTTCACCGCAC
>JABUTT010000025.1 GCA_021443515.1 Bacteroidales bacterium | reverse complement strand
GCGACTTAAGGCCTATTCTTTACAGCTTCTTAACGTTTATTCGTCGTAGCCGAAGGTTACAATAACGCTTGCCGAAGCGATTTTTCCTCCGGCAAGGAGTGGAGTAGGCTTTGCAACCTTGATTTCGCCGCACTCGAACTGTGGAAACGCCTTTTTGAGACGACGGCAACAGTTTGAAGCGAGAGTCTCGAGAAGATTGCATCCCTTGTCAACCTCAGTCTTGAATAAGTCGTAGATTTTTGTGTAATCGACTGCGTCAGCGATATTGTCGCTCTTTGCAACGCGGCTGATGTCGAGAAGTCCCGCAAAGTCAATCACAATCAGATTTTTCATCGTTTTCTCAGAAGGCAGATCTCCGACATAGCCGTAGAACTCCATTCCTTCAAGTTTTATTGTTGAATACTTATCCATAATTATATAGTTTTATTTCGTTCTTCTTATTGCATAGCCTGCACTTCGCCGGCCCGCATCGCCCGCACCTGCACCTTTATTTCTTCTTCGCTGCATCCGCCCTGCATAGGTCGCATTTTCCGCAAGGTTTCGCATTCTCCTCTCCGAAATAGTCGAGAAGGAATGCTGTCCTGCATCCGCCCTCGAAAGTCGCATAGTCAATCATCTTCGTGCTTCTCTCGATAAAGGTCTTTTTCAAAAATTCATATTTTGCAGGGTCCAGGTTCACGTTTTTCGGAGCGAGACGATTGTAGTTGAGCGTAATTATGCCGCTTTGCGATGAGGGGATATAGTTTACCAGATGGGCGAGCGAAAGGTTGTAAAGTGTCCTATGAAGTTCGGCGGGAGTGATGTTGCATACGGAAGCGACATAGTCCTCGTCAATCGTTGTTACCGAATAGAATATGGTAGGATATTTCCTCATCAGAGTTTCCATAACCTCAGGCTGAACGGCATCAGAGAAATTCACGTCGTAGAGGTCTGCCCTCGAACATATTATCCTCACTCTCGTCTGTATGTCTCTCGAATCCTCGTATGACCAATGACCCGTCTTGCAGATATAGTCGATGGCATATTTCAATTCGCTGAAACTCAGGTGGTGGATGGTGGCAAAGTCTCCGAGGTCGAACTTCAGACTGCGTCCTTCTCCTGTGTCGTAAGGTATGTCATACCAATACATTATCAGATGATAGACATTCTCGATGTATTCGAGTGAAGGGAAGGAGGTTGAGGCGAGGCGGCGGAGTTTGCCGATGTCGGTCTTGTTGTAGATGAGTACGGCGTAGGCTGGTTTTCCGTCTCGTCCGGCACGTCCTGCCTCCTGAAAATATGCCTCCGGCGCATC
>JABUTT010000163.1 GCA_021443515.1 Bacteroidales bacterium | reverse complement strand
TTGTCGTCAAGCGAGGCGTCATAATCCCTTATGAACCAATTCTTTAGAGTCCAGCAGCATCTTGTGGAGTCCCAGATGGCACGCTCGGCAGTAAGTTTCGACACAATCTGTCCGTCCTCGATTTTTTCGAGAGTAAAATCGTAAGCGGTCTGGTTGTAGGTGGAGAAATTCCTCACGTAGACAAACTCGCCCGGATTTATCTGGTAGTGGATATTGTTGGTCTTGGATGTCTTCGCTCCTGAGCCCTTGACGTAGGTGTTCTCGAATTCAGTCCTCGTCTTGTTGGATTGGGGTATGATGAAAAGGTTGAGACACAGACTAAGCACGAAGATGAGGAAGGCGGATATCATGTAAGGATACATCAGGCGGTGAAAACTCTCTCCGCAGGAAAGCATCGCTATGATTTCCGTATTCGCCGCCATCTGACTCGTGAAGAAAATTACCGTAATGAACACGAAAAGCGGCGAGAACATATTCATAAAGTACGGAATGAAGTTCAGATAGTAATCGAATATGATTGCTTTGAGTGGGGCCTCATTCTTCACAAAGTCATCGATTTTCTCGCTGATGTCAAAGATGATTACGATTCCGATTATGAGCAGAATCGCAATGAGGAAGGTGAAAATGAACCTCCTGATAATGTACCAGTCAAGTTTTTTTATCGCGAGGGTTTTCATAGTCTTTGTCCGATTTTTTTGACGGTTTCCCTCTTCCACGAGAGGAAGTCGCCTGCAATTATGTGTTCACGCGCCACCCTTACAAGATCCAGATAGAAGGCGAGATTATGCTCGGATGCAATCTGTGCGGCAAGCATTTCGCCTGCAATGAAAAGATGATGGAGATATTCTTTTGAATAAGTGGTATCAACCCAGGAAGCGCCCGCAGGGTCAATCGGAGAGAAGTCGTCTATCCATTTTGCATTGCGCATATTCATTATGCCGTTCCATGTAAAGAGCATTCCATTTCGTCCGTTGCGGGTAGGCATAACGCAGTCGAACATATCCACTCCCCTTTCAATCGCCTCGAGCAGATTCACAGGCGTACCCACACCCATAAGGTAGCGTGGCTTGTCGGCAGGGAGTATGGGGTTTACAACCTCTATCATCTCATACATCTTCTCCGTAGGCTCACCCACGGCAAGACCTCCTATAGCATAGCCGTCTGCATTTTTCGACACCGCGTGCTCTGCTGCGGCACGGCGAAGATCCGGATAGACACAACCCTGCACAATGGGGAAAAGGCTCTGGTGGTAGCCGTAAAGAGGCTCTGTCTCGAGATAGTGGGCATAACAGCGGTCGAGCCA
>JABUTT010000193.1 GCA_021443515.1 Bacteroidales bacterium | reverse complement strand
AGGATCAATGGCAATGACTGTCCCGGCAATATGGTCAAGATACCAGGCAGTGTAGTAACGAAGGAAATCCTCTCCGGCGAAATCTGCCTTGAGATATTCATTTGCCGATTTCGGACTTAGATTCTCCGCTGCCCACTGCTTGAACAAAGGCTCGCTCAGGTCGTTCATTTCAACTCCTGTGGCATCTTCGAGTCCCGGTTCATTCTGTAGAACCCAGGCATAGAGTGCAGGATGAGACTTGAAATGTCCCACAACCGCCCTTGTATATTCATCTATTTCTGCAAGATGCTTCTTCGAGGAAGGGAATTTGAAACCTCCGACATCTGTAAGTTCATCCGTAAAAGGAAAGAGGGTGGCAAAGAGTTTTACATTGTGACGCTGCGCCGCATCAAAGGCCCTGTCATAAAGGGAAAAGTCCCACTTTCCATCGTGATAGAGATGAGTCCCGAACATACGTATTCGGCCCACCTGCATACCACATTCCTCCATCACTGCAAAGCAGTTCTCAACTTCTTCGGCGCTCTGCCCCGGTTCGATAAATATCTGAGCCCCGAAAACAGGATAATCCGTCTTTTGGGCAAAAACGGCAAAACTCAATGCCAGGCAGGATATGATAGAGAAAATCTTTTTCATAAGATATTATTTTGCAAGGAGGTAATGATTGTCCGCCGTGATTCTGCCATCATCTTCCCAGTTAATCGGAGTGCCGGCGGGAACTTCGACAACAACGCGGGAATTGTTCGCCTTAACCTTGATTTTGCAACTTCCGCTTACATCCTTTGTGAGGAATTTGCGGTCAACCAAATCAAAGAGGTCAACTTTTCCATCTCCCTTAACGGTGTAAGTCACTTCTTTGGCTTCATTGTAAGGATTGTAGTAAAGGTAGGTAGGATATGGACGCTCTGCATAGAAGTCGGTGGCATTGCAATCCAGGCGGAGTATGCCCTCTATATCGGTGGTGCTGACTATGGCTCCGAATATGCCTATGGATGAGGTGCTGTAAAGGCTGAACATAGTCGATGTAGGCATACCTTTCATCCAAGAAGGGCCGTCTCCTTCCGCAATAGGGTTGACACTGTATGTGCCGTAACGGTCACTCCAGCGAAGGCCCTCATAGCCTATGTTGTTCTTCGTAAGGTTCTTCATCTCAGGGGCATACTGATGAGCATCATCAATGTTGCAAGGGAAGAAAAGTCGGGTTGCATTGGCGTTGTTAAGCATCCACTTGCCTATGGCTGAAGCCCACTCCGGAGCATATTTTACCATAGGAACGAGAGGCCAGGCCATGTCGAAACTGTTCATAAGAAAGGCATA
>JABUTT010000186.1 GCA_021443515.1 Bacteroidales bacterium | reverse complement strand
CGATAGCCCGCCGCAGGCAGGAAGATGCTGTTGCCGTTAATCTTGCTTGTGACGGTGTAACCGTTTACATCGACGCCGTTGGCGTCTTTCCTGGTTCCCCAATGCCGTTCGCACTTTGTCTTGTCGAAGAGTTCCTTGATTTCATCAAGGGTAGGAGAACGCCATTTACTGCCCCAAGCAACGGTGGCGGGGTCGTCTGCTGCCTCAAGGGTGGTTGGGCCTGTACTTTTGTACTTGGTCATACCATAGTCGGGAGAGGCACTGCTATCGTAGGTTCCCAAGGTGTAGGTATCCCAAGTGTAGTCTTCCTTCTCTTCGGTCTCGCCCCAAGCGAAGTATGAGCCGTAGTCGGTCTCGCTCTTGGCGCCTACATTCCAGCTTGCCCACTTCACGCTGAGTCCGAGGTCAACACATTCGTGACCATCATGCTTGAAGATTCTTGAGGTTTGCATTGTGGAGCCGTCCGCAAAAAGCAGAGTCACTTCAATCGTAACGATAATAGGTGATGCATCGAGAGGGGTAATCATAACCGCTGCGCCGCTCTTATACTTGCCACCTTCAAATACTGGTTTGCTTAGTTGGGCATTCCATCCATTGCCGGCTTTTGTCACAATCGAGCCATCCTTTACCATTGCCATCATTCCGACATAGTCGCTTTCGAGCAGACCTTCTGGCATACGAATTTCTAACATTGTGGTCTTACTATGTTCGAGCAGTATGGCATCATTGCCATCATCAGTGCCTATCTTGAACGGGATGTATTTCTTGATAGTGAAAGTTGTCTCTTCGTCTTCAAGGGTGAAGGTCACTTCAGTCGCACTTTCTTCCACGCTGGCGAAGAAACTGTCGCCCTGCTCACCCTGCTCTCCCTGTTCTCCTTGCGGGCCTTGCGGGCCTCTGTCTCCAGTCGCCTTGCCGGCATCTGCCCAGGTATCGCCGCCATCTGTGGAAAGCATCCATCTTTCATTCTCTATCTTCAGCTGAGGAGCAACAGCGTCCTTGCCATCAAGTCCATTGGCCCTTACCTTGCCGCCCTTGTCATCAAGAAGCCATTCTCCGTTCAGGGTCCAGTACCAATTCCCATCCCCATCCTGCTTCAAACTTACAGCAGGGGCCTCGGCATCCTTTCCGTTGTATATCGTCACCGGCTGGGATTTAGTGAAAGTGATGGTGTACCCAACAGTCTTGCCTCCCTCAGTAACAGGAGCGATACTCTTGACATAGTCATTGTTCTCCAATGCTGAAACCAATGACTGGAGAGAGCTGATATTGGTGTTCATCTGACCGCAAAGGGTCTCAAGAGCCTCAATACGCTTGCCGTA
>JABUTT010000157.1 GCA_021443515.1 Bacteroidales bacterium | reverse complement strand
CCTTGCGGGGAGCTGACGGGAACTGAACCGACACCCGCACCCACTCCGACGCCGGGTGAACAGGCGTACGATATCGTTACCCACGCCATCCCCACAGGCGGCACAGAGGGGCAAGTCCTTGCCAAGCGTTCCGATGCGGATAGAGATACCTACTGGAAGACCGTTTCCGGCGGCGGTGGGGGCGGCACAAGTGATCACCGTGAACTGGAGCATAGAGATGCCGCAGAACAGCACCCAATCTCGGCAATAACGAACCTCACGGAACAGCTTGAGTCTCTCTCAACTAGTATCTCTGCGGAATCTACCACAAGAGCAGATGCCGACACGCAGCTTGCACAGGGAATCAACAATGAGGCATCCATCCGCGCACAGGCTGACGAGACTCTTGTTGGGTATATCGACACTCTTGACGGCAAATTGACCACCGAAAAACAGCAGAGAGAAAACGCTGACTCGGCTCTGAATGAGGGTAAACAGAATAAGGCAGACCCAACCCTTACCACCACCGACAAGACCATCGTAGGGGCTATAAACGAACTTCAGAACTCAAAGCAGAATAAAGTGGATGAATCCCTTGAGACTGTCTCAACATCTATTGTGGGGGCTATTAACGAGGTCAGGAGTGACCTTGTGCAAGAGGGTCAGATGCGTGTCCAAGCCGATGCCGTCATAATGGATGACCTTGACACCAAGGTGGATAAGGTTGCGGCACAGAGCGGGAATCCGTTCGTCTACGGCAGAATGTCCATCGAAGACGGCGGTGCAGAGGGCAAGTTCACAATGTCCTCGGCAGTAACTAACGGCGCGGTGGTCAAGAGAGCGGGTCAGCAGATTAAGGGCGTTACTCCTGTCTCTAACGATGACCTCGCAATTAAGTCTTATGTCGATAGCGGAGATGCCGTAGCCAAGCAATATGTCAAACAGGATTCCACAACCATCGCCTATTTTGCTCCTATTCTGTTTAAGGCGAACGATAGTACCGCCTCTGCGACAGGTCAAGTCTACTTCAACGATAAGATAAGGGCTAACCCCTCAACGGGAGAGTTCAAGGCTACGGCGTATATTGAGAACGGCACCACGCTCTCTGCGAAGTACGCAAGCAAAACCGACATTGCCACCCTGTCCAGTTATGTCGATACACAGGATACAGCTACACTCAATAACGCCAAGGCTTGGGTGCAAGAACAGGGCTACCTCACGCTTGAGACTCTTCCACGCTATAACGGGGAGGTGCAGTAATGGCAGATATTAAACTGACTTATAAGGGTTCAACCATCGCAGAACTGTCGGCAACGGGGAACAAGACCCTCAAGACGAGCGGGAA
>JABUTT010000147.1 GCA_021443515.1 Bacteroidales bacterium | reverse complement strand
CATATCCGTTCAATTGAAAGTTATACCAAGGCAATATCCCTCTATCCAAAATTCGGAGAGGCATATTTCAATCGTGGTCTCGTCCTCATCTTCCTCAAGGACAAGGAAAAGGGCTGTATCGACTTGTCTTACAGTGGAGAACTCGGAGTCGCCGATGCTTATAGTGTAATTAAGAAGTATTGCGAGACTAATGAGTAAGTGCAAGTTCATAAGCTTTTCTTCAGGAAGTGCAGGAAATTGCTACTTTCTCAAGAGTGGAGCCACAGGAAGGGCCCTGCTTGTGGATGCAGGCATTTCAATGCGACGTCTCAAGAAAAACCTTGCGGAGATAGGCGAAACCTACGATTCCATAGACGCTGTTCTTGTGACTCACGACCACCTCGACCATATCCGCCATCTGGGAGCATATTGCGAACGTCTTAAAAAGCCTGTCTACCTAACTTCCACACTTCTCGGGGCTTTACGCAATCATACCTTCACAAGATTCTCCATTGACCGTTGCGCCGTTGAGTTGGAGGAGGACATAACCGAGATAGCTGGGTTCAGAGTGACTCCTTTCGAGGTTCCTCACGATGCCACCCAGACAGTCGGCTACTTCATTTCTTCGCCTGAGGACGCCCTTGACTTCACCATAATGACGGATCTTGGCAGTCTGACTCCGGAGGCCTTCGACTTTGCCCGTCGCTGTTCCACTCTCGTGATTGAATCCAACTATGATGTGGCTATGCTCTTTGCCGGGCCATACACGCACGAACTCAAGATGCGTATTTCAACCGGCCACGGACATCTGAGCAACGATGGCTGCGCCGAAGCTCTTTCGAAAATCGTCCACGATGGGCTGAAGAATGTATTTCTTTGCCATTTGAGCGAGAACAACAACACTCCTCAACTTGCATATTCAAGCGCAAGCGAGGTCATCGATACGACCAGAATCCGTCTGGCAGCCCTGCCTCGCCGCACTCCCTCTCAATTATTTGAAATATAATTCGTACTTTTGCACCTATGGACGAAACTGTTAAAAAGAAGAAATTTTCATTCAGGGCATCGCTTAAGGTCAAGATAACCCTTGCGATTATGTCGATTGTGGTGATACTCCTGGTGACAAGCATAATCTCCGTCATAGAGTTGCGCCGTATGAACAACTCTGTGATAGAACTTATCGAGAAGAACCTGAGTTGTATTGCCGTCACCTCTTCTTTGTCATTCCAATGCGAGGAATACAATCTTCAGATACTTGCGGCAATAGGCGACAGCGACTCTCTCAAGAAATCCGTACCATTCTTCGACACTGAGCGTTTCCTTGCCCAATGCGACTCCCTCAGGGACACCTTCCCTTC
>JABUTT010000043.1 GCA_021443515.1 Bacteroidales bacterium | reverse complement strand
ATATTGCTTACAACTCCGAGGGCGAAGAATACCAAAACCGCAATGAGAGCCGCTACAATGCCGATTACGACAATTTTCATCGAGATATCTTTCTGGGTGCGTTCAACCTCGGAAACTTCCACTCCCTTCTTTTTCTTGAACTCTCCGGCGGCAAGTCCAACTGCACTCTTGATAACGCCTGCGGAACGGATGATGCCTATGATGCCGGCAACCGCGATGCCTCCTATGCCTATGTGGCGAGCGTAGGTTGAGAATATCTGCTCTGCGCTCATCTGGCCTATGGTCTGGGTTATGCCTGTGTGCATAAGGTCAACGACCTGTCCTCCCCAGAAGATGTTCATAAGTGGAATGATTATGAGCCATACGAGGAAACTTCCGCAGCATATAATAAAGGAGTATTTCAAACCAACGATGTACCCCAGACCGAGAACTGCCGCTCCCGTGTTGAGTTTGAGGACGACCTTTGCCTTGTCGGCAATAATTTCGCCGAAGCCCACGACTCTTGTTGTGATAGTCTCTGCCCAAAGTCCGACAGAACCCACAATGAAGTCATAGAGACCTCCGATGAGACCGCTTATGAGAAGGGTTTTCGCTCCTTTTCCCCCGCTTTCACCGCTTACGAGCACTTGAGTCGTGGCAGTGGCTTCAGGGAAAGGATATTCTCCGTGCTTTTCCTTTACGAAAAATTTTCTGAACGGAATGAGGAAGAGTATGCCGAGTATGCCACCGAGCAGGCTGCTGAAGAATACCTTGCCGAAGTTTACTGTAAGTTCGGGATATTTGTCCTGGAGAATGTAAAGTGCAGGCAGGGTGAAGATTGCGCCTGCTACGATGACGCCGCTACATGATCCTATGCTTTGGATGATGACGTTCTCTCCGAGAGAATTTTTCCTGCCGAGAGCGCTGCTCAAGCCAACAGCGATGATTGCAATAGGTATTGCTGCTTCAAACACTTGGCCCACTTTGAGACCGAGATAGGCAGCGGCCGCCGAGAAGATGACGGTCATAATCAAGCCTATGGTCACACTCCAAGGAGTTACTTCGGGATAGACCTTGCCAGGGTTGAGAAGAGGCTTATACTCTTCACCGGGTTTTAGAGGTCTTTGGGCGTTTTCCGGGAGGGAAGTAGGAATCTTCTCCTCATTTTCAATGATTGTAGTTTCAGGTTTCATACTATATATATAATAGGAAGAGCAAAGTTATGGAAAAAATTCAATTCAAAAAAAGTGAAAAAAAATTTGCCATGAAATAAAAAGTTTGTATCTTTGCAACCCGTTTGTAAAAAACGGCCAGTACATTGACAATAATGAGAAAGATAACGAGGTAAAAGAAAATTGGATTAGTCTAATT
>JABUTT010000056.1 GCA_021443515.1 Bacteroidales bacterium | reverse complement strand
GTTACTCCGCAGCAGACAATTACCAACCAGAAGAATCCCACATATCCGAGCCATTGCTCAAGATAGCCTGCAACAAGGCCCGGGAGCATCATGCTCAGCGCCATGAAAGCGGTGCAGATGGAATAGTGTGATGTTTTGAGTTCTCCCTGAGAGAAATGCATAAGGTAGAGCATATAGGCGGTGAACCCGAAACCATAGCCGAACTGATCCACAGCCACGCAGCTTCCAATTACAATTATGTTCGTGGTCTGGGATATTGCAAGCACGACAAATGCACCGCAAGGCAGGGCAAGCGCGGCGGCCATAGGAAGAAGGCTTCGCCTTAAACCGACCTTTCCTGCAAATAGTCCGCCTACAATGCCTCCTATGGTAAGTGCGGCGACTCCTATAGTGCCATATACGAGACCGACCTGTTGGGTGCTCAGCGCAAGTCCTCCGTTTTCAATCGAATCCAGCAGGAAAGGGTTCATCATCTTCACAAGAAATGCCTCCGGAAGTCTGTATAGAAGCATAAAGATAATTGCAGTGCCCAGACCCTTCTTTGTGGTAAAACTTGCTATGGCATTGCCGAAGCCCTTGAATATCTCTTTTGCGGTCTTCTTTTCCTTGAGGACAATTTCAGGCCTTGGGAGGACAAAAGAGTGCCAAATGGTGAGGAGGGCAAACATCGCAGAGCATATAATCAGCATTATCTTCCATGCAAGAGGAATGTTTCCGAGCCGGTTTTCAAGAACTCCCGCAATGACCACGAGAACTCCCTGCCCGAAGATGGATGCAAGACGATAGAACGTGCTCCTTATGCCTACGAAAACGCTCTGGCGGTGTTCGTCGAGAGCAATCATATAATATCCGTCGGCGGCTATGTCGTGGGTGGAAGATGCAAAGGCCATAATATAAAAGATGCAGAGCGTGAGAAGGAAGAAACGCGCTTCGGCTCCGTTCGCAAGGGTGTGCTGAGAGGGGAGAGCGATGGCGGCAAATATGAGGCTGACACTCACAAGAGCCTGCATTGTCACAATCCACCATCTCTTTGTCCTAATCAAATCCACGAAGGGACTCCATAGCGGTTTTACAACCCAGGGCAGGTAGAGTAAGGATGTCAACAGCGCCACAATGGAGTTTGGCAAACCCATGTTTGTGAACATAATAACGCTGATTATATTCACAATGAAATAGGGGATACCTTCGGCAAAGTACAGAGTCGGAATCCAACTCCACGGATTGTCAGATAATGCCCCAAGTGGAGTCGATGGCTTTGATTGCATTCAGTTTGTTGTTCTGGGTGAGGCCGTAATAGTGGTGGCGGAGAATGTCATATTCGAAGTTTGCGCTTCTTGCCGCAATTTTGGTGTAAAGTCCTCG
>JABUTT010000180.1 GCA_021443515.1 Bacteroidales bacterium | reverse complement strand
GCACATTTTGGATCATCGACTGTCCAAGTGTTTACACAAAGACCGAGTGCGTGACTCTTTTCCACCCACCTCTTCTGAAGGTAGAATATGTCATAGTGATAGTCTATTCCGTCATAACCGCGTTTTCCCGCTTTCTTAGGAGAAAAGTCGCCTTCAAGATAGGCTACAGGATAGTCGGGAGCAATCTGCTTGAGAGCATCGCAAATTACGGATGAGAAGGAGATGTACTCGAGACGATCGGCCATGATGCCGTGAGCAAGCACGATTGAGTGAACCTTGTTGGCAACATAGGTCTGCCACTCAGGGGTGCTCTGCTTCTTGATTTCACAAATGAGTTTTGTCGGAGAGTCAATCGAAGTATAGAGGTCAAGATATTCATCCAAGGTGGATACTTTCTCGCCGTTTACGAGAGTTGTGTCCGCAAGAACCTCTTCATAGGTCATCTTATAGACCTTCTTACCTTTGATTTTACTGTCGTGGAATACGACAATCTGACTGTCGCGTGTCATCTGCACATCAGTCTCGCTTCCGAAAAAACCTGCTTCCATTGCAAGACGGAGCGAGGCCAGAGAGTTCTGTGCTGAGCCTTCGTGAATCCACCATCCACGATGGGCAATAACCTTTGGTGACTTAGGGCAAGTCTGTCCGCAGCAAGCGCACAAAGACGCAATAGCTGCGAGGATGAGAATAATTTTCTTCATAAATTGATATTATTTGGTTTCTTCTTCGTCAAGTTTTGCATCCTTCGCCAAACCCTTGATTTCTCCTTCTTCTTCGTGATTAGGAAGAACGATGTTGAGAAGGATACCAAGAATTGCTGCGATAGCAAGTGCAGAGAACTTGATTGTGAAAGAACCTATAGCAAAAGTCACACCAGAGGTGAAGCCGAGAGACGACACGAGAACGACTGCCGCAATGACAGTATTTCTTGGACGAGCAAGGTCAACTTTGTTCTCAACCATGTTGCGAACACCGATTGCCGAAATCATACCGTAGAGGATGAATGAGATACCACCTACGAGAGCTGAAGGCATTGAACTGATGATGGCAGCGAACTTAGGGCAGAATGAAAGGAAGATTGCAAAGTATGCGGCGATACGGATAACCCTTGGGTCATATACCTTTGTGATTGCGAGCACACCCGTATTCTCACCGTAAGTTGTGTTTGCAGGACCACCGAAGAGAGATGCAAGGATGGTAGCGATACCGTCTCCGAGGAGAGTTCTGTTAAGACCCGGGTTCTCAATGAAGTTCTTGCCGCAAGTTGCGCTGATTGCTGAGATGTCGCCGATATGCTCCATCATAGTAGCAAGCGCGATAGGCATGATTGCGATTATTGATGTTAGAGCCAAAGACCAATCTCTGACGCC
>JABUTT010000070.1 GCA_021443515.1 Bacteroidales bacterium | reverse complement strand
AAAGAGCATTATCGCGCCCACATACATAGGCCCTGCCGTAAATGGCTGCGGTCCCCAATATACAGGCATTTGCTTTATGAGTTTGTCAGCTCCTTGATAACGTCCTTTAAGCACCTTGTAGGTCGCTGAAGACTTTTTGAGTTCCGCCGTTGAGGCGCCTCCATTAAAATTAGGGATAAGCAGGTTAGGGGTTTCTTCAATGCCGTAACTCCAGGCGGTGGCATAATCCATTTTCAAACCCTTTCCGCTCTTTACAGACTCATCTGAAGAAAGTTCGGAACCTCCACGCATCGTATAACCCTGATAGTCGTAAAGAGGTACGAGATTGTTGCAGTTTACAGCAAGTCCCAAGAGGCCTCCCACGAGGAAGAGACAACTCTTTTTTAGAAAATCTGCAAATGCTTTCGTGCGTATAGCGTGTACAAGTTCCCCGATTATCAGGGCAAAGACTATGAAGGCAAGGTAGTAGGAAATCTGAGGATGGTTTGCCTTTATCTCAAAACTCATTGAAAGAGCGAAGAATACCGCTCCGAGCAAGGCATTTTTACGATAGCCATATATCAATGAGGCAATAACCCAAGGCATAAATGCTATCGCCACCATCTTTGCATTATGTCCAACCTGAATAATCTGCATATTGTAAGAGCAGAATGTTACTGCGATTGCTCCCGCTATGCTAAGCCAAGGTCCCACACCAAAAGCAAGGAACATCAAAAATGCTCCTATCAGGGAGATTATGAGATATGAAGGCGGCCTTTGTCCCCAGAAAAGAGCCTTGTAGAGAGGTTGTGTCCAGTCTCCTTTCCATTTCACCGCAAAAGCGTAAGTAGGCATTCCTCCGAACATTGAATCCGACCAAAGTGTCGGGTCATCGGGATTGGTGGCATTGTAGTCATTTGCCTGCTTTGCCATACCTTGCCAGGCGGAAATGTCCGATTGGTTCACGACTTTTCCTTCAAAAACCTGTGGAGCGTATGCGTAGGAAAGAACTACAAAAAGCACCAACGCAACAATGTAGGGGATGTATTTTGAGAATTTCTTCATAATCAAATTGTTTTTTCGAGAACTTGGGCAAGGGCCTCGGTAAGATTCTTTCGTTCATATTCGGGGAGGAAAGAAGGCTTTGATGCAGCGTTTGGAGCGGACTTGAACTCATTGTATTGCTCCAATATCGCCAGACGGATACCTTCAACATCTTCCCATCCATATTGAACTCCGGTATGGGTCTGTGTCAATATATCGTTTAGGGCGCTGTCGGTATGGCCTATGGAAATTATCGGACGGCCCGAAACCATATACTCGAATACCTTGCCGAGCAGAATGACCTTCATTTCTTCGCTGAACTTGGTAGGCATAATCAGAACTCTTGCAGAAAGTTGCATCGCTATTGTCTCTGCGTGAGGCAGATAACCCTTGTC
>JABUTT010000098.1 GCA_021443515.1 Bacteroidales bacterium | reverse complement strand
CTTCTTTTGTTCCTCAGGCTTATTGCAAGAGACAGCCATCACCGCAATCATCAAAATACCAAAAACTATTTTTTTCATAATATAAAGTACTCTTCTAATTCTAAATATATATTACAAATATAGGATATTTTTGGGAATATCCTTGTTTCTGTCTTTTTTTTAATAATTATAATTAACATATCAGTTAATTTTCTATATTTGCGACATGAATCAAAATGTAGGACAATATTTATCTAATTTCTTGGCTGAGAGAAAAATTTCTGAAGCAAAATTTGCTGAAGAATTACATATATCTCGACCGATGGTTACCTATATTCTGAAAGGAGAACGCTCTCTCTCTCTAAAGCAGGCTCTACGAATTGAACGATATTGCGACTTAGAGGAAGGAACGCTACTCCACATGCAGGTTGAGCAACACCTATCTCAATATAAAAAGGACCTTAGGGGTAAAATCTATAATAGACTTATCGACCAAAAGGCTTTTTGGTCCTATCCTCTCGGCGTTCCGGATCATATAACAGATGAGGAACTTATAGAAAAAACATTTGTTTGTCTTGATTTGGATGACATCAAACTGCTATTTGATTTGTTTCCTAAAACTTTTATTAAAAAGGTATGGGTGGAAAATATGCTTCCGCAAGGAGACTATTTACGTCGTCTCAACACTATGGTAGCCTTCCTTTATTTTAGAATCGATAATCCCGAATCTTATATTGCAAGGCAAGAAAAACTACAACAAAAAAGGAGATTAAACTATGTATAGCGGACTTACAGACAATCTGAATGCTATAATAGAGGATGTTGCACAGATGAAGTGTATTGAGCCTTATGTCCTTTGTGGCGGTACGGCCCTTTCCTTACAGTTGGAACACCGAAAAAGTGAGGACCTTGATTTTATGCAGTGGAGAATATCCAAGCAAGAAAAGCCTGAGGTGAATTGGCCCGTTATAAAGAGAGAACTGGAGGAAGTCCTTGGGAGTGAGTCAAAAATGGATCTTCTTGGATTTGATCAAGCTTTATTTTTTATTCATGGGGCAAAACTCTCTTTCTATGTGAGTGACAAGTATTCTCCGGGAGTAAATCCTATCTCGCTAAAGGGAAATATAAGGATTGCCGATATGGACTCAATAATGGCAATGAAAATTGAGGTTATGGCAAGAAGGGGTAAATTCCGAGACTATTATGATATTTATGCCATGCTTAAAGCAGGATGTAGCATAAAGAAAGGAATACTTAATGCAGGTGTGTATTCGGGACATAATTTATCCACAAAAAATATGGTGTCCCTTCTAATATCTGCCCCAATAAGTCCTGATCCGGATTTTTTGAAAATGGATCCTATCTATAATGTGGATATTGAAGATATAAGAAAAGAAATTCGTGCTGCCTTAATTCGAGAATCTGTCGTGTAAGAAGGCTAAATTTCAAAAAACCAGGTGTCGGAGAGGGT
>JABUTT010000063.1 GCA_021443515.1 Bacteroidales bacterium | reverse complement strand
CCTCGTGCGTATGGGTTCGAGTCCCTTCGCCCGCACCTAATTGAAAGTCAATCAGTTATAAATCAACTGGTTGACTTTTTCCGTTTCTCCACTTGCACAACCAAAATATGAGAAAACGTTGAGTTGCTGCTCTTGAAAAAGTCATAAATTTGCAGGCAGAAAACTAAGAAAAAGTCAAATTTATGCCCCTTGTAGTTAGTTTTTCAGTCTGAAGGAGAAACTGAAGTCGTAACCGTCAATAGGGATAGTGATTTCGACCTCGTCGGCCCTTTTTCTCTTTGATGCAACATAGCCGTGGAGTGACTCTCCCGGAGCGATGCTTTCTGTTCTGAGGGCCTTCGGATGCTCCTTTGGATGAGCCTTCATATACTCGTCTATACGGTTTTGGATGGCATGCTCATTCAGCGCGCCGAGAGCCTCCCAACCTATTCTTTCCCAGGAGTTTACCTCTGTGTGATACTTTTCTCGGTTGATTTGGCTTCCGATAGAATTCAACACTGAACTTGTTTGATAACGGGCCTCATCATAATCGAGTTGTTTGATGTAATCTTCGTAGCTCTCGGGGGTGTATTTTATCCACGGAGTTGACTCAATTTTGCCTTTAGCTTTATTTTTATTGCCCACAATCCTGACTTTGTCGAGGTCGAACATTATTCCGTGGTCGGAATTGTTGACTATGTCTATGTAGAAGAGTTCATCTTGAGAGAACCACTCGCCCTCCTGGCACTCGGCATTACAGGTTATGCAAACACCTTCTCGAATGTAATAGAGGTATTGCGTGCCACTTTTGGCATTCTTTCCCTCAATCACTGGGGCTCCATTGTCGAGGAAGCGTTCCGTGTCTATGACTTTTGATGAGTCAATCCTGCTTACAACCACTCCGTGGAAATTGAAACAGTCCTCGCCCTCTTTTTTGTTTTCAATGATGTCAAAACCATCTTCCACCGGGAACTTTTCAAATTCCATCACGAAGTTAATTTCGTTCACCCCTTTGCTCAGGACTGCATATTTGCAATCTGCTTCGTCTTCAATAGGCAGGTTCACCGATTTCAAAATTTTGTATTTCAGACCATTGACCTTCGCGTGTATTTTTCTATTTATGTTGATCAATTCTGTGGAAGTACATTCCTTTTCCATTGCCGCATATACGAGGACCGAGTTCTCTGTCTCAATCACTTGAAGCAGTTTTGTGTTAGGTTCACCACTTTTTACAGAATCCACTTTCCATTGTGCGCTCGCAATAATTGATGCAAGACACATAACAAGTATAATAGTAACGGTTTTTTTCATCTGATTTTCTTTTGTGATGGCAAAGATAGCAAATTCGAGTTGGTTTCGGTCTTGGTCTCGCACGATTTTAGGCGTTTTTCGTCCTTTCGAAGCGTAGCATGTGCGGTCTTGGTCTAACACGGAATCGGCCATTCTGGTGCGAGATGAATTTGCGATGTGCCGTAGAAGGGATTGTAGTGGGGGTGCGGTCTTG
>JABUTT010000059.1 GCA_021443515.1 Bacteroidales bacterium | reverse complement strand
CCTGGCGAAAACCCTGGAGGAAGCACTTCTCAGACAGAGGGTGTGCCGGGCTGGTTTGAGGTTCCGCAGATTAACGACAAGAATCTCGACAGAATCTGGGACAGCGATGCTTCGCTTTACCTTGCCTATCATCTTTGTGCAGGAGGAGAGAAGGGAGCAAACGGAAAAACAACACGCAACTATACCGTATGCTTCAGTGCGACCCACCATTGTCCGGTTTGGGTAGCAGCTCCGAGACATGCTCTTTTTGTCGGAGGCGCAAGCCGTACGAACGCCTATCAGGTCGACCCTGACATTCCTTCCGATATTCAGTACAACAGCAAATCTACCGGCGACGGCTGCAACAAAGGCCACATGCTCGGTTCGGCAGAAAGGACGAGTTCATCTGCAACCAATACTCAAGTGTTCTATTACACCAACATCGCGCCTCAACTTATGAGCGGTTTCAACACCGGTGGCGGCGGATGGAATCTCCTTGAGGACTGGGTTGACTCAAAGGTTTGCGTAGACACTCTCTATGAGGTAGTCGGTTGCTATTTCGATGAGTACAAGGATGCTTACGGATTCTCTTGCTCTCCAAAGAAAATTTCCTTCGGCGGACGCACAGACGTATCTCAGCCTACAATGTTCTACTACATACTTCTTCGCACCAAGGCAGGCAATTCCGGCAAGAGTGTGAAAGACTGCTCTGCAAATGAACTTATGTGCGCGGCTTTTGTAAGGACACACACAAACTCTCTCAAGGGACAGAAGCCTTCAAGCAAGGAAATGATGAGCGTCGCTGACCTTGAAAAGATTACGGGATTTTCATATTTTCCTAATGTGCCTAACGCTCCAAAGGATACATTCAACGCTTCAGACTGGGGGTTATAGACAATGGATGCTCGCGAGAAGAATTGGGTAATCAAGCCGCAGGGCGACCCCGCAAGTGTAATGACGCTTGCGAGCGAACTCGGCATTGACACCGTTCTCAGCGAACTTCTCGTGCAAAGGGGCGTGACCAATTTTGAAGAGGCCCGCTCTTTCTTCCGTCCAAGCCTTCAAGACCTCCACGATCCATTCCTGATGAAGGATATGGACAAGGCTATTGACCGTATCACAAAGGCGATTGAAAACAAGGAGAAAATCCTCGTTTACGGCGACTATGATGTGGATGGAACCACTGCAGTGGCTCTCGTAGTCTCTTTTCTCAGGAAGATTGCCACTACGATAGGCTATTACATTCCGGACCGCTATGACGAAGGTTACGGTGTATCGTTCAAGGGCATAGACAAGGCCCAGGCTCAAGGGTACACACTCATAATCACTCTCGATTGCGGTATCAAGGCTGTTGAAAAAACCGAGTATGCCAAGACTAAGGGTATAGATATGATAATCTGCGACCACCACTTGCCGGACGAAAAAATTCCCGATGCGGTGGCGGTTCTTGACCCTAAAAGAGAAGATTGCAACTATCCTTTTGATGATCTCAGCGGATGCGGCGT
>JABUTT010000181.1 GCA_021443515.1 Bacteroidales bacterium | reverse complement strand
TTGGTAGAGCATCAGCCTTCCAAGCTGAGGGTCGCGGGTTCGAACCTCGTCTTCCGCTCCAACTCAACGCCAGTGTAGCTCAGGGGTAGAGCGCTTCCTTGGTAAGGAAGAGGTCGCGAGTTCAATTCTCGCCACCGGCTCAACCTAATTTAGATAATAAACAACAAAACCCTAAAATATTTTAGATTATGGCAAAAGAAACCTTTAAAAGAGACAAACCACACGTTAACATTGGTACTATCGGCCATGTTGACCATGGTAAAACAACTCTGACTGCAGCCATTACAACAGTATTGGCAAAGCAGGGTCTTTCTGAAGTCAAGTCATTTGACCAGATTGACAACGCTCCTGAAGAGAAAGAGCGTGGTATTACTATTAACACCGCACACGTCGAGTATCAGACTGCAACTCGTCACTATGCACACGTTGACTGCCCAGGCCACGCAGACTACGTTAAGAACATGGTTACAGGTGCTGCTCAGATGGATGGTGCCATCCTCGTAGTTGCTGCTACTGATGGTCCTATGCCTCAGACTCGTGAGCACATTCTTCTTGCACGTCAGGTGAACGTTCCAAGAATCGTCGTATTCCTTAACAAGTGCGACCTTGTTGACGACCCTGAGATGCTTGACCTCGTTGAGATGGAGGTTCGTGACCTTCTTTCATTCTATCAGTTCGACGGTGATAACGCTCCTGTTATCCGTGGTTCTGCTCTCGGTGCCCTCAACGGTGACCCTGCAATGGAAGAGAAAGTTATCGAACTTATGAACGCTGTTGACGAGTACATTCCAATTCCTCCACGTGAGAACGAGAAGCCATTCCTTATGCCTATCGAGGACATCTTCTCTATCACAGGTCGTGGTACAGTTGCTACCGGTCGTATCGAGACTGGTGTCATCCACACAGGTGACCCTGTTGAAATCGTAGGTCTCAACGATGAGCCTAAGAAGTCAACCGTTACAGGTGTCGAGATGTTCCGCAAACTCCTTGACCAGGGTGAGGCTGGTGACAACGTAGGTCTCCTCCTCCGTGGTATTGAGAAAACTGATATCAAGCGTGGTGAGGTTATCGCAAAACCTGGTACAATTCACCCACACAAGGAATTCACTGCAGAGATTTACGTTCTTAAGAAAGACGAGGGTGGTCGTCACACTCCTTTCAAGAACCACTATCGTCCACAGTTCTTCATCCGTACACTCGACATCACTGGCGAGATCTCTCTTCCAAATGGTGTAGAAGTTGTAATGCCTGGTGATAACGTTACTATCAACGTTGAGCTCATCTACCCTGTAGCACTTTCAGTTGGTCAGCGTTTCGCAATCCGCGAGGGTGGCCGTACAGTCGGTGCAGGTCAGGTAACAAAGATCAACGACTAATTAGCAAATAGATAATGTGAGGATGGGAAAACCCTGTCCTCACATTATTACGCTATAGGGGAATAGAACAAGGGTAGTTCAGCGGTCTCCAAAACCGTCGATGTGGGTTCGAA
>JABUTT010000049.1 GCA_021443515.1 Bacteroidales bacterium | reverse complement strand
GACACCCTCACAGACAATTGCGTGACTGTTCGTGATCGTGACACTATGACTCAGCAGAGGGTTCCTATCGATCAGGTAGAAAAACTCATCGATGATGCTGTTAACATCAACAAACTCTTGAGAAAACTCTAAGAAGCTGTTTGAATCAAATTTAAACTGCTTCTAAAAAATAACAATAATGAAAAGATTTTTAACAATAGCAGCCCTTTTGGCGGTATCGATTTTCTGTGATGCAGCGCCAAAGAAGGAAACAAACACCTTGACTGTGATTTCGTTCAATATACGAAACAGCAAGGCAAAGGATGGCACAAACTCTTGGGAATACCGTTATCCTGCCACTTTTGCAATGATTGAAGAGCAGAAGCCTGACATTATGGGCCTCCAGGAAGCTCGCGAAAACCAACTCGGTATGCTCAACTACTATTTCGACAAGAAGTACAGATATGTCGGAGTGGGTCGCGATGACGGCAAAAAAGAGGGAGAGAGTACGGCTATTTTCTTCAACAAAAAGACAATAAGCCTTATCAAGTGGGGAACATTCTGGCTTTCGCCAACTCCTACAAAGCCGGGTTTTGGCTGGGGCGCAACCCACAACAGGACAGCCACCTGGGCAATCGTAAAACATAAGAAGTCCGGCAAGAAGTTCTTCTATATCAACACCCATCTCGACCACCAGTCTTTTGAGGCTCAGGTTATGGGTATGGACCTTATCAAAGAGAAAATAAAGGAACTCAACCCTAAGGGCTATCCTTGCATTTTCACCGGAGACTTCAACGTGGATCCAAACAATCCTGTGGTCAAGGAACTCGACAAGCAGATGTCTTCAGCACGCAAGTTTGCTGCAAAGACTGACACCACCCCTTCTTCAAATGGTTGGGGCAAGAAACAGGAAACCATCGACTACATCTACTACTCGGGCTTTGAGAAAGATCCTGTCCTCTTTGAAACCATAACGAAGAAGTACGTCGAAAGGCCTTTCGTTTCAGACCATTATCCAATCAAGGCCGTATTTGAGTTTTAGATGCGCAAGGTCCTGATTATCACATATTATTGGCCGCCTTCAGGGGGTTCCGGAGTCCAGAGATGGCTCAAGTTCTCCAAATACCTGCCTGAATTTGGCTGGCAGCCCATTGTCTATACTCCCGAGAATCCGGAAGTGTTTTCAAAAGACCGAAGCCTGCTGAAGGAAGTTCCGGATGAAGCGGTGGTGTTGAAGACTCCAATACTGGAGCCTTATTCGCTCTATCGCAGTTTTCTCGGCAAGAAGGGCGGCAGTGGCAATGATGTTAATGTGATAAATTCAGGAAAGAAAAGTCTTAAGGAGCGTCTGTCCCTTTGGATTCGTGCAAACTTTTTCATTCCTGACCCTCGAATCTGGTGGAAGCGCCGCTCAGTGCGTTTTCTAAAGGAATATATCAAGGGAAATCCGGTAGATGTTATAGTTTCCACAGGTCCTCCGCAGAGTATGCACCTCATAGCGAGGGCAGTGTCAAA
>JABUTT010000187.1 GCA_021443515.1 Bacteroidales bacterium | reverse complement strand
GCGGAGAGAGAGGGATTCGAACCCCCGGATCCTTTCAGATCAACAGTTTTCAAGACTGCCGTAATCGACCACTCTACCATCTCTCCAGGGTGTCTCCACCGAAATGGACTGCAAATATACAACTTTTTTCTGTTTGTCCAACAATTTGTTGGAGTTTTTTTCAAAAGCTGTCGGGATGATCTGACTCGAACAGACGACCCCCACGTCCCGAACGTGGTGCGCTACCAACTGCGCTACATCCCGAAAAAGCGTGCAAATATACTAAAAATTCCATAGACAAGATGAAACTTTGTATATTTGCACTATGGATTGGCTTCAAAATCTCGGCCTGCTCGGTCTCTTCATTGGAAACTTCCTCGCAGCCAGCATTGTCCCTTTCAGCAGCGATGCGCTCTACATTGCTGCCGTTCTTGCGTCGGACAACATAGCCGCCTGCTTCATTGTGGCAACGCTCGGCAACTGGCTCGGAAGCGTCCTGACCTATTGGATGGGAAGGTTGCTGAAATGGGAGTGGATTGAAAAGTGGTTCCGCGTAAAGAGGGAAAAGATTGAGAAGCAAAAGGAGAAAATCGACAAATATGGCGTCTGGATGGCTCTCATCGTGTGGATTCCGTTTATAGGCGACGTGATTGCAATCGCCCTTGGCTTCTACAAGACACGCCCTGTACCAACAATGATTCTCCTCCTCATTGGTAAGGCTGCAAGATTTTTAGTCTGGAATTTTGTTATTGGTCTGTTCTAACCGCATCGCAACGCCACTGTCGCAAGGTCTTTCGTAACGCAAAGCCGTAGCACCTCAACCTCGCAACCGCTGTCGGTTTGCCTTAAAACTCGCTCCAAGGCTTTACCTCCACATCCGAAGGCCTCATTGAGCAGAAAGCGTGGATGAAGTTCGTGGCAAGACGGGCATTCGTGAAGAGAGGAATGTTGCAGTCGATAGTGGCACGACGAACTTTATAGCCGTTGGAGAGTTCCGCCTGCGTAAAATCCTTAGGAATCGATATGACCATATCCACTTCCCTATTCCTCACGAGGTCAAGCGCCGACTTGTACTGTGCCTTGAGTTCCGCATTTTCCTCCTCTGAAGGCCAAAGCGCTCGGGTAACAGGTATGTTATTCTCTTCAAGATATTTCCACGAACCACAAGTGGCATAGAGAGCATAGCCACAACCCGCAAGTTTCCTACATGCACCGAGCAAATCCGCCTTCTGTTTCGGGTCACCCATCGAAAGCAGAACCTTTCTTGAAGGTATATTGTTACCCACCGAAAGAAGTGAAAGCAACAGAGCTTCGTCAAAGTCTTTCGAAATGCAGGCAACTTCGCCTGTGGAAGACATATCGACTCCAAGTATAGGATCAGCCTCCTCAAGTCGTGCAAACGAGAACTGCGATGACTTCACGCCCACATAATCAATATCATAACTTGAATCCGGAAGTGCTTCAGGATGTTCTCCTGTCATCACTTTTGTAGCCAATTCTATGAAGTTGGTTTTGAGGACCTTGGATACGAATGG
>JABUTT010000184.1 GCA_021443515.1 Bacteroidales bacterium | reverse complement strand
ACATCCAACGACCCATACCAACTCATTCCTGCGGGCGTGGGCTTGAGCAGCAATTCCATCGACTCCCAGATTGGCGAGTACAACAAACTTGTTCTTGAACGCAACAACCTCATTGCCAACTCTTCAGTTTCCAACCCTATAGTCCAGAGTCTCAGCCAGAAAATCGTGGCTTTGAGGGACAATGTGGTAATTTCTGTGGCAAACAACATCACCACAATCAAGGGTCAAATTGCCGAAATGGGCAAGATTGAGGAGAAGAACAACAGCAAAATAGCCGATGCACCTTCTCAGGCAAAATACCTCATCAATATAGAGCGTCAGCAGAAGACTAAGGAAGCCCTCTACCTTCTTCTCCTCGAAAAGAGGGAGGAAAACGAGCTCTCACAGGCTTTCGTTCCATATAACTCGAGAGTCGTGACTCCGCCGATAGGCAGCAACAGACCTGTTTCTCCGAAGTCCATGATGATAATCCTCGTATGTTTTGCTCTCGGTCTGGCTATTCCGGGAATCATATTTTACATCATAGAGGTTTCCGACACCACCATCCACAACCGTTCCGACATTGAGGGCAGGCTTTCAGTGCCGTTCCTCGGCGAAATTCCTCTCTTCCTCAAAGATGAGAAGAATCGCATAAAGACATTGTCGAAAATGCTGATTAATGACAAGAAGAACCAGAAGCCAATGATTGTCGTAGCACCTCACAAGAGGGATGTAATCAACGAGGCATTCAGGGTTGTGAGAACGAATATAGACTTTATGCTTGCTTCAAGGGAAGGCAAGAAGGTGCTTATGACAAGTTCTCTTGCTCCATTCTCAGGCAAGACCTTCATCGCCTATAATCTGGCGGCATCCTTTGCAATAAAAGGCATTAAGGTTCTTGCGGTTGACCTTGACCTTCGCAAACTCTCCCTTTCGGAATATGTGGGCAAGCCGTCGAGGGGTATCTCTGACTATCTCAGTGGGATACTGCCTGATTACAAGGATTGCATCATCCACTCTGAAAGCGTCAATGGACTTGATATTCTTCCGGGAGGAACTCTGCCTCCAAACCCTACCGAACTTATTCTTTCTCCAAGGTTTGAGGAATTTATTGCAGAGGTGAAGACAGATTATGACCTCATAATTCTCGATGCCCCTCCTGCGGAAATAGTTGCGGATGCAGCCATCATCAACAAATTTGTTGACCTTGACCTTTTCATCATTCGTGCAGGCAATATCGACAAGAGCGCTCTTTCATACGTGCAGTCATTCTATGACAATGAGAAGTTCAAGAATATGTCCATTATTCTTAACGGCACAGATGCAAAATACCACTATGGCTATGCCAAGTACGGTTACGGAACTTACGGCCGCTATGGTCACTACGGCTATACAACCAAGTACGACAAGATAAGTTAATTCTATGGGACTCTTCAGCAGGAAAAAGACGTTGGTTGCTTCAGGCGTCTTTAACTCTATGCAGGATGCGCATTCGCATATTCTTCCCGGCGTGGATGATGGTGTGCAGACGATGGAGGAGTCTCTTGCAATCCTTTCCGAGTTCGAGAA
>JABUTT010000037.1 GCA_021443515.1 Bacteroidales bacterium | reverse complement strand
GTGATACAGAAAGGTGTTCCGATGGCATCCTGGCGGCGATAACGCTTGCCGATAGAGTCCTTCTCATCATACTGGCAGTTGAAATCAAATTTGAGAGTATTGTAGATTTCGTGAGCCTTCTCAGGAAGACCATCCTTCTTAATGAGAGGAAGAATGGCAACCTTTACCGGAGCAAGAGGTGCAGGAATGCTCATCACAACGCGTGATTCTCCGTTCTCGAGTTGCTCCTCCTTGTAGGCGTGGCTGAGAACAGCAAGCACTGTTCGGTCAACTCCGATTGAAGTCTCTATTACGTAAGGAGTGTAACTTTCACCGCTTTCAGGATCAAAATACTGAATTTTCTTTCCGCTGTATTTCTGATGTTGGCCGAGGTCGAAATCGGTTCTTGAATGAATACCCTCAAGCTCCTTGAACCCGAATGGGAAGTTGAACTCGATATCGGTTGCGGCATTTGCATAGTGGGCAAGTTTGTCGTGGTCGTGGAAACGATAGTTCTCCGCTCCCATTCCGAGGTTCACGTGCCATGCAAGGCGTTTTTGTTTCCATTTTGCAAACCAGTCAAGTTCAGTACCAGGCTTGATGAAGAACTGCATTTCCATCTGCTCGAACTCCCTCATACGGAAGATGAACTGACGGGCAACTATTTCGTTACGGAAGGCCTTGCCAATCTGGGCAATGCCGAAAGGTATCTTCATACGGCCTGTTTTCTGAACATTGAGATAGTTCACGAATATGCCCTGTGCCGTTTCCGGACGAAGATAAATTACATTTGCATCCTCAGATGTGCTGCCAAGTTGGGTTGAGAACATAAGGTTGAACTGACGGACATCTGTCCAGTTCTTTGTTCCGCTTATCGGGCATACAATCTCACAATCGATAATGAGCTGCTTGAGGGCGGCGAGGTCGTTCTTTGTGAGAGCCTCAACCATACGTCCCTTGACATCTGCTATCTTGGCATTGTTACGAAGAACGTTAGGGTTGGTTTCGCAGAATTTTGCCTTGTCGAAAGCCTCTCCGAATTTCTTCTCGGCCTTTGCTATCTCCTTCTCGTTCTTCTCCTCAAGTTTTGCAATATACTCCTCGAGAAGCACGTCGGCGCGATAGCGTTTCTTTGAATCCTTGTTGTCGATGAGAGGGTCGTTGAAAGCGGCAACGTGGCCTGAAGCCTCCCAGATTTTAGGGTGCATAAATATGCAGGAATCTATACCCACGATGTTCTCGTTGAGGCGTGTCATTGAATCATACCAATAACGCTTGATGTTGTTTTTGAGTTCCACACCGAGCTGGCCATAGTCATAGACTGCACCGAGGCCATCGTAAATTTCACTTGAAGGGAAAATAAATCCATACTCTTTGCAGTGAGCGACAAGTGTTTTGAAAAGTTCTTCTTGTGTCATATTTTTCGTGTTTTTACAATATTTCTATGTTGTTTTTCTTCAAAAATTCAAGCATTTTTATTGTCACAACCTCTTTCAGTGGCTGTTTCACAAAATCCCTTTCACCAATGAGAGGGTGAGGAATTTTCAATTCGGGACGGTCAATCACCCTTTCGCCGTACATCAGTAT
>JABUTT010000091.1 GCA_021443515.1 Bacteroidales bacterium | reverse complement strand
GGAGCTCCGAGGGCCTACTACACTCCGCTTGTCCGCACTTACCCTTTCCCTGATGTAAGTTATGGCGAAGACTATGCTGTTGTCATCCGTATCGCAAGGACCTACAAGGTTGGACGCATATATGACAATCTTTACAACTGTCGTCGCTGGGAGGGAAATTCCGACTCCTGCCTATCCTTTGAGAAGGCAACCGAGAACAACGCATACAAGGATTCACTCCGCACAATGGAACTTCTTGCAAGAGTATTGAAAAATGAAACTTCCTATAGATAAGTTTTTTAAGGACCAGATTTCAAGGTGGCCATTGGCGTGCGAAAATTATCGTGCGCTTAAGACTGCACGCACAAAAACCGCCATCATCGGAGGCCTCAATGTCGCCTTCCAATGCAATCCTGCGAGGATAATCTCGACTGCGGCCAAAACCGACAGGGCAACTCTAAAGAAACGTCCCTGCTTCCTTTGCGAAGAAAATCGTCCTAAAGAACAGTCTTTCCTGCCATTTGAGGGCAGAAAAGGCAAAAAATATGACATTCTCGTCAATCCATATCCTATATTCGACCGTCACCTCGTGATTGCCTACCACAAACACGAGCCACAGGATATTGCGATGAAATATGTGGATATTCTCGACCTGAGCCAGAGCGCTCCCGAGTTCGTGTTCTTCTACAATGGTCCGAAATGTGGGGCAAGCGCTCCCGACCACCATCATTTTCAGGGAGCCCCTGTGGGAAGTATGGCCATCGAGCCTGACGTGCGAAACCTCATAGACAGCGATGACGACAAAGTTCTCCGTCCGGTAACCAAAATTCTGGACGCCAAACTCTTTGAATACAAGAAATACCTTCGTGGAGTTTTCGTCATAAGAAGCCGTACCGTCAAATCTTCAGCCAAACTTTTCTATCGCCTGCTGGATTGCGCTCCTTTCAGCGAAGATGGAAGGGAACCGCTTTTCAATCTTCTGACCTTCGTCCACAAGGGAGAATACATATCTATTATCATTTTCCGCAACAAACATCGTTCAAGCCATTATTTTGAGCCTGCGGGCAGTCCGAAACATCTGACTATGAGTCCGGGTTGCGCAGATATGATGGGAACGCTGATTATGCCTGTTGAAGAGGAATGGGAAAACCTCAATCTGAACAATATAGAAGAGATGCTGAGCGAAGTCACTCTTTCCGAAGCCAAGGTAAGGAAGATATGCGAAAGACTGACTCGAGGGCAGAAACTCGCCCACATCGGCTTCTTTGAGGGCAAGGAACTTGAGTTTGAGGTTCATTCAGACGGAGCCGGCAGAAGAAAGGCCTATTTTGATTCCGACAAAGTACGCTACGGAGATGTGCTTTATGATGAACTTTACTTCGATGCACGCAACCCCGACACAATGTTCGCAGAAGAGAGTTTTACCGTATATAACCTTCCACATATCGGAGAAAACGAAGGCAATGTCATCGGTCATTTTGCCGGGGCGCTTAAGATTGTCGCTTCAGGAGGAAGACTGCTAGCAATCAACATAAACGGAGTTGAGGACTATCTTCTCAGCGTTCTTACGGATGATGACCTTCTTCTCGAAGAACTCCG
>JABUTT010000185.1 GCA_021443515.1 Bacteroidales bacterium | reverse complement strand
ATATTGTGGAAGTCAGGAATAGTTTCTCCAAGGGGTTTGTCCATATCGGCGAGCATTGCTTCAAAATTGCCGAATGCCTCTCCTGCATATTCGGAATACTCCGGATTTACGGTTTCAAAGGTATTTGCATTCTCGATGAACACTGAAACCCTCCAGAACTTGCCGTCCACATAGGCATAAGTTTTTGTCCCCTCTCTTAGAGGGATGAATCTCAGAACCTTGCGGTTGATGTCTGAGGATCCTGCCTCCTCGAACTTTTTCCTGATGTGCGAAGTCACTGCCTCAATGTTGCCCTGCAGCAGGTCAACATCGGTAAAAATTGCATTGTTTATTCGCTGGAGCACATAGTCAGGACTGCCTTCTTCGGTTGTTACCTTGAAGGTGTCATTGATGAGCCCGTTGCCCAGAGGGCGGATGTCTGCTATTTTGCCTTCAATGGCGAAAAGGCTTGCAATTTTCTTAAGATCTTCCATATCAGCAAATATACTAAATATTCATAGATCATTTTCGTCTTTGATTATATTTTCCACTATGGGACTCTATGAATATGAAGGACTTCGCATGATGGGGGGATCGTTTTTCGTCCGTGGCCAAATTGCGAAATGTGCTTTTGCTTTTTCTTTTTATTTAGAATTCGGAGTAAAAAGAAAAATCTTTCGTGAAAAAAGAAAATATTGATTTCTCGTGGTGCTCTCATTGGGCCCTACTCCATATATTTGCTTGAGTCTTCTTTCAAATAAAAGGAGAAAATCTATGATTTATGGGGATGTATATAAAAGAAAAAACCCGGATTCATCATCGGCATCTAAACACCGAGAGAGGAACGACCGGGACTGCATTACAAAGGTATGAATAATTTTAAATTCGACAAACAATTTTTCTGCAAAATATTCTCTGAGGAGAGAATGAACAGGTATTTTTGCATTTATGGTGATAATGTGGAGAAAGCAATACAGCATTATAAGTGCAATCTGAAAATTGCTGAAGCTTGTTATCCCTCCCTTTCAATCCTTGAGGTATCTTTAAGGAATGCTTTGAGTCGTGAGTTGGAAACTATGACAGGGCGCGAGGATTGGTATGTGGAGTTCTCAACAATACCTGAGTTGCATAATCTCAATAAGTATATAACCCAGGCAACTATCCAAATTGCTAATAGGCATGAAATTGTAACTCCTTCAAAAATTGTGGCAGAATTGACTCTTGGATTTTGGGTGTCCCTTATGAATAGTGAATATGAGAGAATCCTTTGGAAGGATTTGCGTAGAGCATTTCCATATTTATCAAAAGCACGAAGACAACGACGTACAGTATCCTCTCCACTCAATAATTTACGGGTATTTCGAAATCGGATTTTCCATAACGAATCAATCTGTTGGAATATAAATCATGTGGAAAAAATCCATTCTTCAATTATAGAGGTGATAATGTGGATAAATAAAGATATACCCGATTGGATGCGAGAATTTGACCGATTTCAAACAGTTTGTTCTGAGATAAAAAGCGAAATGAAATGGAAATAGGCTCACAACGAAAAAGAGCCAACTTGCGTTGACTCTTTGCGGTGCGGACGAGACTCGA
>JABUTT010000168.1 GCA_021443515.1 Bacteroidales bacterium | reverse complement strand
TCTCATCAAGACCGGAGAACTTGCAGAATGCCTTCTTTACTCCGACAGATGCAATAGTATTCTTGATTTCAACACTCTGTGGGTCTGCCTCATTATCATACCTGAGAGCGGCAACAATGCCCTTTACGAGATTTGTGCAAGGCAAACCTCTCTCGACACAAGATTTTGCAGGGAGGATGAGACGGTCATTTCCCGAAAGTTTGCGGAGCGGCTCACGTCCCACGCGGGTAACATCATCCTTGAGATATGGATTCTTGAACCTTGCTATAATCTTATCGATGTAGTGGAAATGGGTGTCGTGGTCAAAGCCGAACTTCTTCACGAGATTTTCTCCACTCTCCTGCATGGCCGCCTTTACGATGGCAAAAATTTCAGGGTCTTCAATTGCCTCATCGATAGTGGCATAACCCTTTGCATAGCCAAGATAGGCAGTGATGCAGTGACCTGTGTTAAGGGTGCAGAGTTTACGCTCGATATAGGCAAGAAGGTTGTCGGCGAGGTTCATTCCCGGAATTTCAGGTATAGGCTCGATGAGGCTGTCCCTCTCCACATTCCACTCATAATATTCCTCAACCACGACATCGATAGGATTTTCGCTGCGAACCGGAGGCACGATTCTGTCCACAGAACAATCTGCAAAACCCACGTGAATATCCGCCCAGCGTGTTTCGGCGTGTCCGAGATGTTTGTAAACCTCTTCCTTAAGGACGGAAGTAGCCCTGATACCGTTTTCGCAGGCAACGATGTTGAGAGGAGTTTCAATTCCACGTTCTTTCCTTGCGCCTATGCCCTTTGCAATGGCAGGAGCAACAAACTGAAGAATACGGAGACCCACGGCTGTGGTGATGATTTCTGCCTCACATATTTCGTTCACAATCTGGTCTCCACCTGAGTTTACGGCACTGAAATTCTTTATTTCAATGTCATAACTGTTAGAATCCATAATGTGAACAGTGTAATGGTCTGCAGCATTGAGACTGCTGAGCAGATTTTCGTTTACATCTGCGAACACAACGTGGTAGCCTGCCTTTGAAAGGACTGCTCCGATAAAACCACGGCCGATATTTCCGCCGCCGAACTGGATTGCTTTTTTCATATTATTATAGTTATTATCATTTCAATCTAACACTCTTCGCATCAAAAGCCGAGACCTTTATATGTATGGGCTTCTGCGAATTAAGTTCCTCGCTCACAGCAATAGGCACATAGTCAAACGCATGCTGAGGAATATATATGTCCATCTCGCAATCAGCATTTGAGAAATTGCAGACAAAGAGGTGGATTTCATCCTTATTGGCTTTAAGAAAGGCGAAATGGCGATCCTTGTCGAAGCCCGCAGATGTGTAGTTGCAATAGTTGAGGTCGTATGTGAGGCTTTCTTCTATCAGATTGTCGTTCTTCATCTGAAGAGCCTCGGCATACATCCTGAAGACCGGCTCATAGAGGGCGAAGCGTCCCGGAAGTTCGTCTTTTAGATAGGCTTCGCTGTGGATAAGTTCCCAAAGGTCCTTGAGGGCAGGAGTCGTCCACCAGTCAAAGATGGTGGTTCGTCCGTCAAGAGTGCTGAAGCCCTCCGCATCTTCCCCTTTCTCTCCAAGTTCCTCCCCGAAATAGA
>JABUTT010000054.1 GCA_021443515.1 Bacteroidales bacterium | reverse complement strand
TCAAGCAATATATCCCTGCACTCCTTAAGTTCCTCGGGAGTGTCAATCATAGGGAACATTATTCTCAATTTGCAAGGTTTGTCGGCTTTGTCGAAGGCGTCGAGAAGGGCTTGCAACTGGGTTCTCAGCAGGTCTTTGTTAGCCAGACAAAAGCGTATTCCGCGAAGTCCGAGGAAAGGATTATCTTCTTTTGTCATAGGAAGATAGGGGAGTGCCTTGTCGCCCCCGATGTCGAGGGTTCTCACAGTAAGAGGCCTTCCTTGGCAGGCTTTCAACGCCTCAAGATAGATTTCGCTCTGATTATGAAAATCGGGCAGGCGGGTCTCGCTGATAAAGATAAATTCGGTACGGAAGAGGCCTATGCCCTCAGCGCCTGCATCTATGGCTTTGCGGATATCCTCCACACTGCCTGCATTTGCATAGAGTTTCGCTCTTCCGGCTACCTTCGAGATGGTGCCCAGCAGGTCTTTCCCGACGAGATTTTTGACCTCTATGTCTATTGTGTCGCCAGTTTTAATGTTTTTAATGTCATAACCTACGACTGCAGGGATGCCTTTGGAGCGGGCTATGATGCAGACGTGGCTTGTGGCGGAGCCTTTTGCGATGATAAAACCTGCAATGCGGCTGAAATCCATGGCGGCGGTGTCGGAAGGGAAAAGTTCCTCTGATACTATAATGCTGCCTGGGGGAAGGTCTGCGAAAGGATTGCTGCAATTTTTGTCTTCAAGCTCTTCTTCAATCCTTCTGCATACATCCTTGACGTCATCCACCCGGGCTCTGAGATATTCGTCGTCGATTTCCGAGAACATAGCGCAGACATTTTCGCAGGTCTGCTTTACTGCCGAAACTGCGTCAGCGCCTTCTCCGATTGCCTCTTCGATGCCTTCCTCTATCATAGGGTCTTGGAGCATTTCAAGGTGGGCGGCGAAAATGTCGCTTTCGGCAGCCTGTGTCTCAAGGGCCGACTTAACCTTGCCGAATGCCTCATGAAAACGGAAAAGTTCCGCTTCGGGAGAGTTCTGACCTACCGAGTCAAGAACAGGTGAAAGTGCCTTCTCCGGCACTCCCACCCCTGTCTTGCGCTCAAGGACAAACGCCCTGCCCGTCATTCTCATAGAACTAATCCTTTATGCTCTCAATGAATGAAATAACCTCTCCAAGCACAGCATCTTCGTCTCCTCCTTCAACCTTTATTTCAATCTCGCTGCCTTGTTTGAGCCCGAGTGAAAGGATGGAAAGAATGGAGGCGGCATTAACCGTCTTGACGGAGTTTGCTATGCTTATCTTGGAGTCTGCGAAACTTTTTACGAGTTTCACGAGTTCCCCTGCCGGACGAGCGTGCATTCCTACAGGCGACTGTATGGTCGTTTTTGCACTCTTCATACTATTGCTCTACGCTGTTTTCAGCATTGTCGGCCTCTTCTGTGTTGTTGTCTCTTTTGAAGCGGAAATTTCCGTCAAAGTTGATACCGTCTCTCTGGACTGCGGACACATATATCCTTGCAGTGCCGTTGTCGTAGATTGTGATGTTGTAATCGTATGAATCTTCTTCTGTGCGAGTTGAAATTTTCACCTCGTAAGTCTCTGAATCCACGCGGTTATAGCTATAAGAATCGATAGTGCTCGT
>JABUTT010000007.1 GCA_021443515.1 Bacteroidales bacterium | reverse complement strand
TGGGCGAAAGAACACAAAGGAATCAGCATCGCCGCTATCACTGCAATGCAGACTTTTGGAATAATGGATTTGGCCATTTTGTAAGTTATTAGTTATGAATTGATTATATGTATCATAGGGGGGGGTAAACTCCGTATGACAATGCAATTTAGGTTTATTTTCTCAAAAAATCAAGCCCTAACACACTTAAAATGGCATTTTTTATTTTTGACGAAACTTCGCGACGAATGCATTTTGGCATCAATTCCACAGAACTTCGTGCAAAATCAAATTTATTTTTCTACTTTTGCAATACTATGACGAAGAACCTTGTAATCATACCAACCTACAACGAGAAAGAAAACATTGCCGCAATCACTGCCGCGGTGTTCGCCCTTCCCGAAGATTTTGATGTGCTTGTGATAGATGACGGCTCCCCTGACGGCACTGCTTCCATTGTCAAGGATCTTATGGCAGACAATCCCGCCCTCCACATTCTCGAGCGCAAGGGCAAACTCGGCCTCGGCACAGCCTACATCACCGGCTTCAAATGGGCTCTGGACCACGATTACGACTATATCTTCGAAATGGACGCCGATTTCTCGCATCCGCCAAAGGACCTCGTAAACCTGCTCCACGAGTGCAGGGATGGGGATGCTGACGTAGCTGTCGGCTCACGCTATTGCAAGGGCATAAGCGTCATAAACTGGCCTATCAGCCGTGTTCTCATCTCCTATTTTGCATCCGTCTATGTACGCAAGATGCTCGGAGTTAAGATATTCGACACCACTGCCGGTTTCGTTTGCTACAAGGCAAGCGTCCTTCGCGCCATAGACCTCGACAATATCAGGATGAAGGGCTATGGTTTTCAGATTGAAATGAAATATACAGCCTACAGGCTCGGATTCAAGGTCGCAGAAGTGCCAATCATCTTCGTGGACCGCACCGAAGGCACATCCAAGATGTCGAGCGGCATCTTCGGAGAGGCTTTCTGGGGAGTAATCGGACTGAGGTTCAGAAAAATAAAGCCAAAGAAATGAAAGAGAGCATAGCAACAAAATTCAAAAGCAACTATCTCAATAAGGATTTCCTTAAATCATTAGTCTATATCATAGTCGGCTGCTTCATATTTTCAGTTGGAGCAGTCCTTTTTATAGAGCCATACGGATTTGCTCCGGGCGGAACCTACGGTATCGGTATGGTCCTCCACCACACTTTCGGCTGGGAAACTGAGTTCTGCGCCCTGTGTATGGATATTCCCCTCCTCATCATCGGAAGTCTGATTATCGGGCCTCAATTCGGCGTAAAAACGCTTTTTGCAACCCTCATCACGCCTCTATGGATGTTCATCATCCACCGTGTCTATGGCTATGGGGCAATTCTTGACCCCGGTATCACAGATATCACGCTGATGAAGAATCAGTTGCTTTCAGCCCTCTTCGGAGGACTGTTGTACGGTCTCGGTCTCGGCATCATCTTCAAGTCTCGCTCAACCAGTGGAGGTTCAGACATTATCGCAATGATATTGCGCAAGTATTTCCACCTTTCAATGGGAAATGCAATGATAATTGTTGACGGCGCAATCTGCCTCTCCACCCTCCTTGTATTCAAAGACTGGAGTCTTCCTCTCTACAGTGTCATCATAATCGCCATCTTCTCATACGTCAGCGACCG
>JABUTT010000095.1 GCA_021443515.1 Bacteroidales bacterium | reverse complement strand
TTATAACCAATTTGTTGTCAGTATCATAGATTGATATGACGCGAGGAGGGTTTTCTTCGAATATTATGGCATCATTGGCGAACATCCCTGCGGTAATCGCTATTTCGCGACCCGGGCAGTCAAGCACAGAATCTTCGGCCTTCACGCACCCTTTGCTGCCAATGGAACTTATCTTGTAACTCTCTGCATCATTCTCTCCGAAACGAATGAAACCTGCAACCTTGTCTGTGTCTTTTATCCCTTCGGGCATATTGAACGCAGGATGACCTCCAATCTGGAAATACATATCTGTAGAGTCATCATTTGTAACCTCCCAACGTGTAATTACCCGGCTTCCGTCAAGACTGTGAATGAGTCTGAGAGTAAACTTCCACGGAAACTTTGAGAGAGTCTCCTCATTGCTCTTGAGTTCGTATGCAAGACTGTTTTCAGTTTCCTCAATGCAGGTAAAATCCATATCCCGGGCAAAACCGTGCTGGCTCATGTGGTACTCCTTGCCGTCAACCCTCATAGTGTTTTCCCAAATCGAACCGACAATAGGGAAGAGCACTGGGGTATGTCTTTTCCACCAGGCAGGGTCTCCACACCAAACCAATTCGCGTCTGGTTTTCTTATCCAAAGCGCTGATAATCTCGGCTCCGCTATCGCTCACCGTCAGCCTGATTCTCCCATTCTCAATACTCCTAATCATAGTGCAAAGATAGTCATTTTACTTCACATTAAATCTGAAGTGGTAGTTCTTTGAGGTGAGGCGGTATGGGGTGAGAGGGGCGGCGCGAAGGCTCCAAGTGTCGGTGCCACCAACGCCGGCCTGCGCAGCCTGAATGTAGAGTGCCGCTTGTCCGGAAGGCAGGCGAACGACTTCAGGAGTGTGGTTTTTCCCTGAAAGTCCTTCAAATGACGCATTGTTCACGCCGGCCTCGAATGGAGAACCGACAGCAGAGAACTCGAGGTCCTTTCCAAGTTGCAGGTAACTTACGCCTGTGTGGTTGCCATTTTCCTGAGGCTTGATATATTCGAAGGCGAAATCCTCAATTTTACCCGAGTATTTGCCGAACTGAGCAGATGAGTTTCTGTCGCAATAATTCTCCCATGGACCGCGACCCACGAATTCCATCTTGTCCCCCTCGCATAGCACTATGCCGTAAAGTCCGACGCGAAGCGGCTCTCCTGCAAAACTATAGTCAAACGAGGCGTCATAGTCGATTGTCAGTACTCCCTTTTCGTCAATCGCATATATGAGAGTAAGTCTAACCTGAGGAGATTCAAGTATATACGAAGCGCTTGAATAGGTGGTTTCGACGAGTTTTGTCTTGAAGTCAAAGTTTCCGTCGGTGTAATACGGCCTGTCTTTCTTGTACCATCCTCGAGCATCGTTGTCGGTGAACACGCGGGTGAAAATCGGTCGCAAAGGCTGAATTATATACTCCTTTTTCTTCTTGATGAAGGAAGCCAGGAGACCGTCGCTGCCGATTTGAGCAGTGGTATTTCCTCCGGTAAGTGTGACAGAACCATCTTCGGCAGCGGTGCAAGTGACTTTCTTGTTTGGACTTGTGCTACCCAGAGGCGTGACATCAGCAACCTTCACCTCTGAAAGCTGGAACTGATAGTAGCCGAATTCATGGCCATCCTTGCTGTAACTTATTGTAATCCAAGACTCTTTCGCGGGTTTGAGGGCGGTGGCATTGAGAAT
>JABUTT010000226.1 GCA_021443515.1 Bacteroidales bacterium | reverse complement strand
ACCTACGCCCAATTGGACGCTTTGTCTGAAAACCTTGCCGCCCACCTTCACTCAAAGGGCATTGGCCGAGGAGATGTGGTGGCGATTATAGTGGAACGCAACAAGTATATGGCTATTGCGGCTCTCGGCGTTCTCAAGAGCGGAGCAGCCTACCAGCCTCTCGACTTCACCTATCCACAAGACCGCCTTCAGTTCATGCTTCAGGATGCGGGGGCAAAGATGCTCATAGGAGACGATGAACTTGTAGGCCTGCTTGCAGACTTCAAGGGAGAAGTTCTCCTTACGAAAGACATTCCTACCCTACCGGAGGCCGCTTGCAAGGTTGATATCGCTCCGGAAGATGCCCTGTGCATACTCTACACCTCGGGCTCAACAGGTACGCCAAAGGGCGCCATCATCGAACACAAAAACATACGTGCCTTCGTTGCCTGGTACCATCGCCACCTGAGGCTGAGCGCCGGCGACGTTGTGGCAGCCTACGCAAGTTACGGATTCGACGCCCACATGATGGACCTCTATTCTCCGCTTTCTGCCGGTGCCACGATGTGCATTGTGCCGAGTGCCATCCGACTGAATCTCGACCAAATCAACGAATATTACTCTCGAAACGGCGTCACCCATGTTTTTATGACAACACAGCTTGCGAGGATGTATGCAACCACGCTCACTCCGCCTGCCTCTATTCGTTATCTCATGCTCGGTGGAGAGACTCTCGTGCCTGTGGATGCGCCTGATGGCTATGAAATGATAAATGTGTATGGTCCTACCGAATGTACCATCTACACAACCTCATTCAGTCTCGATGAAAACAACAAGCGCGCACGCATACCTGTAGGCAAGCCTCTCGACAATTTCCGTCTCTATGTTGCCGATTCAGAAGGCAGACAACTTCCAATCGGAGCCATAGGCGAACTTTGGGCTTGCGGTCCTCAGGTATCACGCGGCTACCTCAACCGTCCGGAAAAAACTGCCGAGACCTATATCCCGAATCCTTTTGAGCACGACGAAGACCATGCAGTCATCTATCGCACAGGCGACATCGTGCGTATGCTCCCTGACGGAAATGTGGATTTCATTGGTCGAAGGGACGGCCAGGTAAAGATTCGTGGTTTCCGTATCGAACTGCCTGAGGTCGAAAGCATAATCCGTCAGTATCCGGGCATCAAGGATGCGACTGTCCAGGCCTTCGATGACCCTGCAGGCGGAAAATTCATCACCGCATACGTTGTCAGCGAGAGCGAGGTAGATGAAGCTTCACTCGCAGCCTTTATCAAGGAAACCAAGCCTTCATACATGGTTCCTGCCGTACTTATGCAGATAGATGAGATTCCTCTCAACCAAAACCAAAAGGTAAACAAACGCGCCCTTCCTAAGCCCGACAAGAAGGCCCGTACCGATGGCGAGCAGGCCAAAAATGCCACGGAGAAGACCCTGTGCGAGGTTTTCGGATCAATTCTCAAAATTGACAACTTCTTCGCAAATGACAGTTTCTTCGATATGGGAGGATCATCGCTCTCGGCGACACGAGTTGTGCTTGAAGCCCAGAAAAAAGGCTTGAAGTTCACCTACAGCGACATTTTCGACAATCCTACTCCACAGAAACTCGCGGCCCTGATTTCCGGCGAAGACACAGGCACCTACAATCCTCAAAAGGATATTGACGGTTATGACTACACTGCTATCGACGCCCTCCTCG
>JABUTT010000214.1 GCA_021443515.1 Bacteroidales bacterium | reverse complement strand
CGGACGGATTGCATACTGGCGGCAGAGGAAAATAGACAATATGATGAGAGTGAATATGAGCAGAATGTAGAGGAATTGGTTGAAGTGCTGGAAGATTGACGGTTCAATCGCTTCAAGCAACATCAGGAAGATCAGACAAACTATGATGGCGAAAAAGAAATGGCCGACATAGATGAGTGAAGGATGCATTCCGTAACCTACACTTTGGGTATATTCCGCCTTGTATGAGTCTATAATCTGAGCGAGGTCATCAGTAACTATCTCCCCCTCGCTGATTATGATTTCGCCTGCCTGAATTATTCCCTTGGTCGGAGATATGTCGGTAAGGGAATTGGCGTGGAAGGTCTTTGAAGTAACCTCATCAAACACAAGGTTCGGCTGGATGAGGGAAGATATGCCATAGTTGAGGACAAAAGAATCTGTTTCCGTTCCAAAAATCGGATAAAGCCTCGTGATAAGGGCATCCACTGCACTCTCCACAGTATAAATTTCGGATTTCGGACGTTTCTCCGCACGCTTTGACCTGAGAATATAGACATATTCCGACTTGCCAAAGAACTCATCCTGCTCATCAGGAAGAACTCCCACCTCATAGATTCGAGCTATTTCGGTGAGAATGGCAGTCTTGTAAGGATTATGGCTTCCGAGATCAAGACTTTGGATATTGCTGCCTGAAAGTTCCTTTACCTTGGCATCCACATTGTAGAAAGGTATGAGTTCGTCCGAAACCGCCTTGCGTTCAGCCTCCATTTCCGCCTCAGTCTTGAGGATGGGAAAGTCGAAAGCAGAGGTGAGAGTCTCGTAAGACCAAGGGAAACCTTTCTTGTACTCAAACTTGAACACTCTCGCGCTCGGCATCAGAATACCTATAGCGAAAACTACAATCGCTATTGGAATTATGGTTCTGAGTTTCTGGCGAGCGGTCATTTATGCGTCTATATTTGCGTAGTGTGCATTCTGTTCGATGAATTCACGACGAGGCGGTACATCATCGCCCATAAGAAGACTGAACACCCTTTCGGTTTGCGCCTCGCTCTCAATCGTAATCTGGCGAAGGATACGGGTCTCCGGATTCATAGTGGTCTCCCAGAGCTGCTCCGAACTCATTTCACCAAGACCTTTGTAGCGTTGAACCGTGACACTCTTGTCGCTGACGCCGTTTGAAAGTTTTGCAACAGCATCCGCACGATCCGACTCGGTGTAGCAGTAAATCTTCTCCTTACCCTTCTGCACGAGGTAGAGAGGGGCGGTAGCAAGATAGACATAACCATTGCGGATGAGGTCAGGCATATAGCGGAAGAATAAGGTGAGGATGAGGATTGCAATGTGGGAACCATCGACATCGGCATCCGTCATTATAATCACCTTGTGGTAACGGAGTTTCGAGATATTGAGTGCGTTAGGGTCTTCCTCGGTACCGATGGTGACTCCAAGCGCGGTGTAGATGTTCTTGATTGTCTCGCTCTCGAAAGCACGATGTGCAAGAGCCTTCTCGACATTGAGGATTTTACCTCTCAAAGGAAGTATGGCCTGAGTGAAACGGTCACGTCCCTGAATTGCAGTACCGCCTGCAGAGTCTCCCTCAACAAGGAAGAGTTCTGTGTTTTCAGGATTGCGATCCGAGCAGTCTGAAAGTTTTCCCGGAAGACCTGCGCCGGAGAAGACTGTCTTGCGCTGAACGGCCTCACGAGCCTTGCGGGCAGCCTG
>JABUTT010000241.1 GCA_021443515.1 Bacteroidales bacterium | reverse complement strand
CTTCTGAGTATGATTATCTTGAATCGAAGCTGCCGGAGTATCTCAAAAGGTTGAAGGAGCGTGGTGTAACACGTCAGCAACTCTATGAGGAATATCTTCGTGGTCGTCCGAGAGGATATAGTTATGACTCTTTCTGCAGGTATATTCGCCAAATGAAAGAGGTTAAGATACCTGTTGGACGTATTGAGCATATCGCAGGAGATCAGATGTATATTGATTTTGCCGGCGACAAACTCTCCGTAACGGACAAGGAGACAGGGCTTATAACGCCGGTTGAAGTGTTCGCAGCCATTCTCCCTTGCAGTCAACTCATCTATTATGAGGCAGTTCCATCTCAAAAGAAGGAACATCTCATACAGGCTACAGAGAATGCGCTTCATTACTATGAAGGTGCGCCCAATGCCATCGTGCCGGACAATCTCAAGTCGGCAGTAATCAAGGCAAGCCGAATAGAGCCTGTGATAAATGAGGAGTTCGCCGCGTTTGCCGAACACTATGGCTGCGTTGTATTCCCGGCAAGGGTACGCAAGCCGAAGGATAAGGCGTTGGTCGAATACGCTGTGAGGTTGCTCTACAGAGAAGTATATGCCAAGATGCACGGTAAGATATACACCACAATTGAAGCTCTCAATGCAGATATATGGCGTTATATGGAACAACTCAACAACAAAAAGATGTCTTCCCGCAACTATAGCCGCAGGGAGAGGTTTGAGGAAGTGGAACGCATGAGTCTCCGACCACTTCCCGAGCAACGTTATATGCTCAAACGCAAGAAGATAGCCACAGTCATTCGGACCAGTTATGTCTCGCTTTTTCGTCACTATTATAGCGTTCCGAGAGAATACATCGGTCAGGCAATGGAACTGGTCTATGATTGCGAGACGGTCGAGATATACTTTAAGCATCGTCTTGTGACCGTTCATAAGAGAGATGACACTCCGTTTGAATACTCTCAGAAGAAATCCCACAATCTCCCCACACGCCCTACAGATTATACTCAGAAGATGGAAGAAATCTATGCCTTGGCACAAGAGATATCTCCACAGGTAAGACTCTATGTGCAGGCAGTGGCAATGGAGAAGAAGTATCCTGAAAGTGCTTATCGATCCTGTAAGGGCATAGTTGTACGCCTTTCGGAGAAATATGGGAAAGAGAGAATTGCAGATGCCTGCCAACTCGCTCTGGAGATGAATCTCTATAGTTACAACGACCTAAAAACGCTACTCTCCTCGGGGGAAGACAAAAAGTATAGAGCCTGGCTCGATGGAGAATCCACAGGTAATACTCCCGACCACAAAAACGTCAGGGGTAAAGGTTATTTTAAGAAACAGTTAAAAGAGAAAAACAATGGAAAATAAAAAATCATTACAAGAACAAATTCTTGAACTCACAACGAAGATGCATTTATACGGTATGAGTGAGACCTATCGTCAAAGTCTTCGTTCAACATCGTCCGAAGGAATGACCCCGGATGAATTCCTCAAATGGCTGCTCGAGAGCGAGTGGGACTATAAGCACAACATGGCCATAGAACGGCTCATCCGTGCTGCAAACTTCAGATATAATGCTTATCTTGAGACCATCAATTATACTCTCAAACGTAATCTGGACCGCAACCAACTTGAACGTCTCGCATCCATGGACTTTATCCGTAACGGTGAGAACCTCTTCATCACAGGCAGCACCGGAACAGGCAAGAGTTACATAGCTTCTGCACTCGG
>JABUTT010000212.1 GCA_021443515.1 Bacteroidales bacterium | reverse complement strand
CATCCGGATGTGCTCATCCTCGATCCTCCACGTGCGGGCATTCACCCTTCGGTTGCAGAAGTGATACTTGCCGCCGAGCCTTCAAGAATGGTTTATGTGAGTTGTAATCCCGCATCCCAAGCGCGTGATTTGCAGATTTTATGTAAAAAATACGACATTGTTGCAGTCCGTCCCGTGGATATGTTCCCTCACACCCATCACGTAGAAAATGTAGTTTCATTAAGACTTAGAAACTGTTTATAATTTAATCTCAATTGAAATAATGGTAGTAACGATTCTTCTTTTCATAACATCTCTTGTGCTGATTCTTGTGGGCGCCAATTATTTGGTTGACGGAGCAAGCGCAGTTGCACGTAAATGCGGCCTTAGCGAACTTTTGATAGGCCTTACCATAGTAGGTATAGGAACCAGCGCCCCGGAAATGGTGGTAAGTTTTATCGGAGCCTTTAACGGCAATTCGGACATAGCCTTGGGAAACATAGTCGGCAGCAATATCTTCAACACTGCCGTTATTCTTGGCCTTACAGCGGTGATTTGCCCTGTGGCGGTTAGCGGAATGGCGAAAAAAAGGGATATTCCTTTCAATCTGGGCGTGTCTGTGCTTCTTGCCGTGCTTCTTTTCAACAGAACTCTGTTTTCATACGGAACCGACTGCCTAAGCCGCATAGACGGAGCCATCCTTCTCGTCGTTTTCATCATCTATATGTTTCTGTGCTTCAAAAATGACAGTGCCGATGCTCCGACTGAAGAAGAAAAAGTTAAAGAGATATCGACTCCTGTTGCAATCCTGATGCTCTCGGGCGGTCTTGCCGCACTGATTTTCGGTGGAAAATTATTCGTAAACTCAACTACCGAAATAGCGCGTGCAATAGGCGTAAGTGACGCATTTATCGCAATTACTGTGGTTTCTTTCGGCACTTCCCTACCGGAACTCGCCACAGCGATAATAGCTGCCGTAAAAGGCAAAACCCAGATGGCTCTCGGTGACATCGTTGGTAGCAATATCTCCAATATCCTCCTGATTCTCGGTGGGTCTGCGCTCATTCATCCACTTGAGGTCAATGGTATTACCCCAATAGACTTTGCAATGATGCTTTTCTGCGCCCTCTTCCTCTTTATGAGCGTTCAACTTACAAAGAGAGGTCGTTTCTCAAAGTTGGAAGGCATTATTCTCCTGCTTTCGGAGGCAGTTTATTTCAGTTATCTTGTGATGCATATTTAGCGGGTCTTTTGCGCTAAATACATACCTCCTATTATCAGCACTGAACCAAGAATGGACAGTGCTGTTATTCTTTCCCCAAGCACTGGAACAGATATGAGCATTGCAGCTATAGGATTGAGATAGAGATAGTTGGTTGATGTCACAGGACCGATTTTCTCAATCACGAGATTCCACGCATAATAACATCCGAATGAAGCTATCACACTTAGGAAAATCAGGCTCGATATGCTTCCCGTTGCCAAAAACATCTCTTTTGTAAGCGTTGGCGGAAAGAAAATGAAGTATGGAAGCATCGTCACGAGGCCGTAGAAAAAGATTTTTCTGGTAATCATGGCAGTCGGATATTTCTTCAGCCAGACTATGATGACGCTGTAGAGCGCCCAGAGAATGACGGCTCCGAATGTGAGTGCATCCCCTATCGGATTGAGTTTCAATATGAATTGCCCATTGAAAACTACGAGGGCTACACCAATGAGTGATAATATTGAAAACAAATAGTATAATCCGCTTGACCTTTCCTTTTTGGTGAAGATGCTTGCGGCAA
>JABUTT010000220.1 GCA_021443515.1 Bacteroidales bacterium | reverse complement strand
ACGATGCCCGATATGGTGTAGAACCTGACTGTGCGATGGCCAAAGCGTATTGTGAGATATTCTCCGGGGGATTTTATTCGCATCTTTCTCCATCGTCCCGAGAACCATTTTCCCACTATGAATGCTGCCACCGTAAAGCAGAGTGCCACTGTGGTTGCAACCAGGCCTGATTTATATGCGACTCCGCCCCATACCACGAAGGTGCTTGCAGAGAATATGCTCATATAGGAAGACACTCCCGAAAGCCACCAGGACGAGTTTCGCCCGGCAATGAACATATCTTCCGAATTGCGTATTTTTCGGGACATTATTATGCTTACCGCAATAAGCCCGAGAAAATACACAAGGATAACTATGTAGTCCAATATGCTCATATATTAGCTCCTATTTTTCTTAATGTGTCAATCAATTCGTTCATATCTGTATTTTGTACATCGCAGCCATTCTTGTTGCAGAGCGCTGCGGCGACTCCTGCGGCCTGACCTATGCCCATACACGAAGCCTGAACCCTGATTGAGGCAAAGGCGGTCTTGTCTGCGGAGATGCAACGGCCCGCCACGAGAAGATTCGGGAAGTTTTCGGCAATGAGCGAACGATAAGGGATGTAGGCAGGGCTTTCGAGGAAGGTAATGTTCTGGGATGCGCCTTTTGCAACGTGTATGTCGATGGGGTGAGCTCCGCGTGAAATGCTGTCTTGGTAGTGAAATGCATTCACATATTCCTGGGCGGTGATGGTGTGAACGCCCCTTATCCTTCTTGTCTCGCGAACTCCGGCAGAAGTGGCAACAGCGCTGACATAACTGCCTTTGAACTCCTCAAAGTTGTTTCTGAGCACCTCTGCCATACGGAAGACCTGCTCTCTTAGTTCACATTCGGCACGAGTGTAGTCGCGGTTATCGCAGGCGTCGCCCGCAGTACGTGTCATATTCACGCTGACTGTTCCCGGTTGCAGTGTAGTGCAGAACCAGGGGCCTCCGAATTCCGGCATATTGAGGGTCTGCCGCAGTTCAAGAAGTCGCTTTCTCACAGGAAGGCAGTGGCAGTTCTCGCCCTGCTTATTGTGGTGCATGGCCTCTTTTATGAGAGGGGAGTCGGTGTCAACTCCGCCAAGAATGAAATAGGTTGACATCGGCTGAAGCGGCCTGCCTTCGCTCTCCTGCATAGGTACGCCGGCCATAAAAGCAAGGTCTGCATCTCCCGTGCAGTCTATGAAATATCGGGCTTTTAGAGCCTCGCTGCCGTTTTTGTTCTCAATGATTACTGCTTCAATGCGGCCATTTTTCTCGACACAGCCGGAAAGGTAGGAGTTCATATAGAGGTCAACTCCGGCTTCGAGAAGCATTCTCTGGCTGCAGAGTTTGTAGAGTTCCGGCTCAAAGGCCACATTGCCGAGAGGTTTTTCCACGAGTCCGCCGCCGAGGCTCTCCAAATTCTTGATAAATTCCCAAGGAATGCCTCCGATTACGCTTTCCCCCTTGTAGGTGAACACACTGATTGGATTTACCAGGCCAGCAGTGGCCATTCCGCCGGCGAATCCGAATCTTTCAATCATCGCCGTTCTTGCCCCCTGGCGTGCAGCTGCCGTCGCCGCGATTATCCCTGCAGGGCCGCCTCCGCAAACCACCACATCATATTCCCCGACAACGGGAACTTCCTTGCTTATACAGTAATTTTTGCCCATATCAAAGATTTGGTACAAATATAATAAAAAAAAACCGGCCATTGAAGGTCGGTCTTTTCAAGTGGTGTCACCGGGAATCGAACCAGGGACACAAGGATTTTCAGTCCTTTGCTCTACCAA
>JABUTT010000195.1 GCA_021443515.1 Bacteroidales bacterium | reverse complement strand
TGGAGTGCAGGGTGAATCTTATACGCTTCCACAGTATTCCTGACTTTGACTACACAACCTCTCCTGATGTCGTTATGCAGAATTTTCAGAAGAGGCTCATGGATCAGGGAGTAACCTGCACCATACGCTCCTCTCGCGGAGAAGATATTTTTGCGGCCTGCGGACTTCTCGCCGGCAAAGAATCGACATCAGGAAAATAGGTCAGCTCCTAAAAAATGATTATCTTTGTGGACTTTTGAAACGGACTATGGCACAGATTATAGACGGTAAGCAGATTGCGACAGATATTAAGACCTCGCTTAAGGTTGAGGCCGAAAGACTCTTTCCTCTCGTTGGAAGGAGGGCTTTTCTTACCGTGGTTCTCGTGGGCGACGACCCTGCAAGCCGCAGTTACACAAGAGGTAAAATCAAGGCCTGCGAGTTCGTGGGCATAGACAGTGACCTTCTCGAATTTCCTTCGTCCGTTTCCGAAGAAGAACTTTTGAAGGCGATAGAAAGGCTCAACGAAGACGATAAGGTTGACGGAATTCTCGTCCAACTTCCCCTTCCCGCACATATTTCAAAGCAAAAGGTGATTGACGCTATATGCAGAGAGAAGGATGTGGATGGCTTTCATCCTCTCAATGTGGGCAGGCTCGACCAGGGCTATGACTGCATCAGTCCCTGCACTCCGAAGGGCATAATGAGGCTCATAAACTCCACGGGAGTTGAAACAGAAGGCAAGATAGCCGTGGTTGTGGGCCGAAGCAACATAGTTGGCAAGCCTGTTGCGAAACTTCTTCTTCAAGCCAACTGTACCCTCATCCAGACTCATTCCCACACCCGAGATCTTGACTCGATTACCCGTATGGCCGACATTCTTGTGGTGGCTGTGGGTAAACCCGGACTCATTAAAGGAAATATGGTGAAGAAAGGCGCCGTCGTGATAGACGTGGGTATTTCCCGTTGCGAGGACGGTCTGCTTCACGGTGATGTGGATTTTGAAAGCACGGCAGAGAATGCCTCATTCATTACTCCTGTCCCGGGAGGCGTAGGCCCTATGACGATAGCCATGCTTATGGCGAACACTCTCGAATGTTACAAAAAGCGCAACAACATCCTCTAAACAATGAGATTTATAGACACACACGCCCATCTTTACGGTCCGGAGTATAGAGAAGACTTCGATGCGACCTTGAAAAGATGTTTCGAGGCAGGTGTCACCAAGATAGTTTTCCCCGATACCGAAATGGCCGAGAGAGAGGACATCTTCTCTCACGCTGCCTTATATCCCGACAACCTCTTTCCTTGTCTGGGCCTTCATCCCACTTGTGTCTTTGCCGATACTTTTCAGGCTGAGTGGAAGAATCTTGAGGAGGCTTTCAACATACATAAAAATATAGTTGCTATAGGGGAGACAGGCCTTGATTATCACGAAGGTACAGAATTCAAGGACCTTCAGAAAGAGGCATTCCGTCGCCAGATTGAGATTTCGAGAGAAAAGGGACTTCCGCTTGTCATTCATCAGAGAGATGCTCTCAAGGATATGCTCGATATAATTCGTGAATACAAGGGGCTCAAGGCCGTATTTCACGCTTACAGCGAGAGTATCGAGACTTTTCGGGAGATTGCACGTCTTGACGGCGATTTTTATGTGGGACTCGGCGGGGTGTGTACCTTCAAAAAGGCGAGAATAGGAGTGGATCTGAAGGATATTCCTTTGGACAGGATAATGCTTGAAACGGATGCGCCTTATCTTACTCCGACTCCTTACAGGGGCACACGGAACGAAAGCACCTACATCCCCATCATCGCAAAGTTCATAGCGG
>JABUTT010000204.1 GCA_021443515.1 Bacteroidales bacterium | reverse complement strand
ATCGAGTCAGAAATCGCGACTGTAAATACAAGAATCACAACAGAAGTTGCAGCAATCAACACAAAAATCGATGCAATCTTGGGTCGTCTCGACAGCATTGAGGACAGACTTGAGGCAATTGAGGAGCAGATAAACAGCATTCAGTCTATTGAACTCATCCCTGATTACAGTGATGGTACAACTTCATTCTACAAGGCATGGGATTGGGACGGAGAAGCAGCTGCATTCGCAAAAATCAAACTTGAAGTAACCCCTGCCTCTGCTGCAGACGCAATTGCACAGGCATTCGCTCAGGATCCTACAACTATCAAGGTTGATGCAGTGCAGACTAAATCTATTTTAACTCCTATCACAGTTAAAGACGTAGAGAAGATTGAGGATGGCATCATCCTGGTTACAGCAGAATCTACTGACGAGAGCCTTCTCAACAATGGTCAAAACCACTCTGCAAGAGTAAAAGTCACTGTTGGTGCTGCCAGTGCTTCTTCTTCATATTTCTCATTCAGAAAAAATACCATAGCGATCTCTCTTGGAACTACCGACATAACTCTCTCTTCAGCAAAAACCTCATGCGAGGTTAATCCTGTAAGCGATTGGACTATTGAAGAATGGGGTGTATGCTATTCTTACGAGCAGACTCCAACCACACTTCACAACAAGATCGTTGCTTCTTCTACATCTGTTCTTAACGAGGAGTTCATTTTCACTGATCTCACAAAGGACACCGATTACTACTATCGTCCATACGTTAAGTGTAATGATTCGTATTATTTTGGCGAAACCGTTGCTTTCAAAACATTGTTAGTCATTCCTGATGCAGTTATCAAGACTGCCGCTGAGTTCAAGGATATGATTGAGAACAAACTTGCTCAGGGTGGTTATTACCGCATTGACGCCGACATCGATATGACAGGTGTTGATTTCGACAACTCTGTTAATCCTATGAAGAGCTTCACTATCGATGGTAATGGTCACACTGTTACCGGTCTTTCGAAGGCTATGATTGAGGGTGTTAGCCAGGGTGACCCTGAATTTGTATTCAAGAACATCACTGTAAAGAATCCTCAGATTGCGATGACATCAGGCGGTGCAGCTGCTTTCATCGGCTGGCTTGAGACAAAACCATTCGTTACTTTCGAAAACTGCAAGGTTGAAGGTGGTAAAATTAGCACTACAGGAAGTTATGCAGCTGCATTCTATGGTTACGCTGCCGGTTATAATGTATTGGATAACGGTCCTGTATTCACAGATATTACTATCAAGAACTGCACAGTCAGCGGTGTTGAAATCGAGGCTAACAAGTCAGTAGGTGCTATCTGCGGTCACGCTACAGGAAATGCTTGGACTAAGGTTACTATTGATGGTTGCACAGTTGAGAACAATACTCTTACTACGAAACAGAACACTCATGTCTATGTAGGTGCTGTTCTCGGTACAGTAGGTGCCGGCCAGACAAATCAAGGAAAAGATGGTGGTGTTTGGATTTCAAACTGCACAGTTGAAGGCAACACAGTTGCTTGGAATGGTGGCACAGACCCTGCACAGCGCTGGTATGGTCGTCAGGGCACTCCTGGTGGAGTTCTCTTCATTGACGGCGTATGTCCTTACCTCGTAAAGAATGCTGACAACAGCTATACTATTGAGAATGGTCATCAGCTTGCATATCTTGCATCTGAAGGGTTCAATATGGGCGTTAATCCCATCGTGCTGAATTTCCCTGCAAACGCAATCATTGACATGAAGGGTATCTCTTATGGTCACGGCGACAATACTACAAACATTCCTGCTAAAGTTGTCATCAACGGAAA
>JABUTT010000202.1 GCA_021443515.1 Bacteroidales bacterium | reverse complement strand
AAGAATGTCATCCTTGCGCTCGACACTCTTGCATACGACTCGGAGAAAAACCTTTACGACTATGTGGTGAAGGACCCGGCAAAAGTTGTGGTGCTTTCATCAATGTATTCGGATGTGGCTTCCGAGATTCGTAAAATCAACAAATACTACAAGCACAACATCAAGGTATTTGAGCAGGGAACAGTCCTCAGGGAATATATTTCAAGCCGTTATACCGAGAATTCATATATCGCTGTATGGGGTCGCAAGGAGACTCTCGAAGGAGAGTTCTATCACGATATGGCCACTTCGCTCGGACTTCGCACCTATTCGGCTATGGACTTTGAAACTGACTGGAAGTCTGCCAAGGAAGAAACCGACACCCTTCTTTTTAGGTATCTTGACACTCTTGCCTCGCGCCGTCCTCACAGCAAGGTTTCCTGCGTGGTTATAGATGACCATACACTTGCGCAGAGGGCTTCTGCTCTGAATGCCAAGATTGCCACTCTCACTCAAAGTGAGGACCCTGCCATACTCAAATATGCCAATCTTCTTGCAAAAGATTTCCGTTTCATCAATCCGATGGACGTAATTTCCGGCGAATTGTACAAATATATGCGTCAGGAAAACCTCTTCACCCACAGGGTCGATACTCCGCTTTTTACTTCATTCGTGACCCTAAACAATGGTGGCGAATATGCATTGGCTAACTTTACATACGGACAGTAGTTTATGGCTGACAGTTTCGCTCCTTCCATAACTCCCAAGGAAATAGAACTCCTCCCAAAGGCTGAGTTCAAGGGGGAAATCGTCATCATCGACCAGATAGGTCGCCGTTATTATTCAGCCATAAAACACCTCAAAAAAGAGAAAATCATAGGCTTTGACACTGAGACAAAACCTCAATTTGAGGCATCTGCAGTGCATAATATGGTTGCTCTCCTGCAACTTTCCACAGCAGACCGCGCCTATCTTTTCAGGGTCAACGAAATAGGCATACCAAAGGGCCTCGAGTCCATACTTACCGACCCTGAAATCATCAAGGTTGGGGCAGCCTGCAGAGATGATTTTCACGGTTTGAGGGAATACGGCCCTTTTCAGGAGCAGGGAGTCGTGGACTTGCAGACAATGGTGAAGAACTACGGCATCACCGACCAGAGTGTAAAGAAGATGGCGGCAATTATCCTTGGCGTGAGAATATCGAAATCCCAGCAGCTTTCCAACTGGGAAGCCTTCCACTATTCCGATGCGCAGAAACTCTATGCGGCAACCGACGCCTGGATATGCAGGGAGATGTATCTGAAATTACTTGAGTCCGGTACTTCCGAATCCACCGACTGATCTTGAGGTCTCTTCAAGGACTTCCACACTGTCCCATTCAATCCTCTCATATTTTGCAACGACCATCTGGGCAATTCTTTCGCCCGGCTCTATGGTTACTTCCGTGTTAGAGAGATTTATGAGGATGACCCCCACTTCGCCACGATAATCAGCATCGATTGTTCCAGGAGCATTCAGTACCGTTAGCCCTTTTTTTGCCGCGAGTCCGCTTCTTGGACGAACCTGGGCTTCCGTACCCTTTTCAAGCGCTATGAAAAGGCCTGTCGGAACGACTTTTCTCTCGAGAGGCTGCAGGGTCAGAGGCTCTGAAATGTTGGCACGAAGGTCGAGACCTGCCGAATCTTCGGTTGCGTATTGTGGCAAATCGTAAGCGGAACGATTGATAACTTGAATTTTCATCTTGAAAGTGGATAATTTTATTATATTTGTGTGTTTGCAGGATTTGTCTCGTGAGACATTTCGCTTTAATTGCAAATATAGGATTTTTTTAGTGATGGACAAACTGTTCGCATCTGTTCCAAATTTCGCCGAAGGCAGGTCTGAAGCAAGAATCAGGC
>JABUTT010000217.1 GCA_021443515.1 Bacteroidales bacterium | reverse complement strand
AAGCGACACCGCAATAACCAACAAACTCGCAGACATCGAGGCTGCTATCGGCCTTCTTGCTGAAGCAGGCTATGATGACACTAACCTTATCAACAAACTTGAAGAACTCAGATTGGCAATCCTTGCAGGTGCAGACTACACCGATATCCTCGAAGCCATCAAGAGCCTTGTTCCACAGCCGGAACCAGAACCAGAACCGGAACCAGAACCGGAACCAGAACCAGAACCAGAACCATAATACAGAATAACTCGGGGATTACTTACTTTTTAGGAAATCAGATAAATCATCACAATTAATAATATAATGCCGATGAAAAAATTAATCACAACAACCATCACAATTTTATTGTGCTTGTGCTTGCCAATGCATGCGCAAGATTCATCCGCTGAGGTTCCTGACTATGGACAGTTGCGCACGAATACGTGGAGCATCTACATTCAGGGCGGAGCCTCTTGGGGTGTGAATGTACCATACAAGAATGTAAACCCATCTTTTGGTACTAATACAGCCCCTCTTCTTGGCGGAGGAGTTAATTTCAATATCCGTCCGTGGGTTCGTATCGGTCTGAACTACAGTTGGTCGTGGATTCAGCGTGAACAACGCTACGGAGAAATTCAGGATATGAAGTACCCTGGCACTCGTCCCGAGTACACCAATATCCCTTGGACTACCGAGCAAGGCGGTCTTGTTTATTCTGATTACAGACTTAACCACCACGACATTGACCTCACTGCAGAGTTCAATATCGCCGAAATCTGGCCTCAGCGCAAGGCAAGATGGTTCAACGTCTATATTGGTACCGGTGTGGGCTATATGTTCCGCAATGGCCGTGTCTATGATATGAGTATGGGCTATGCCGAATATGAAGACCCTAATAATTACAAGAACGGTCTTCAGGTGGCTGAGAATTGGAGTTATGGTTCTTGGCTTTATGCAAAAGCCACTCGCAACAATTCCAACGGATTCTACATCCCTGCAAACCTGAACTTTGAGTTTGATATTCATCCAAGCTGGACCATCGGAATCAAGGGCCAGTATGATTTCATAATCAATCCGGGCGATTTCAATCCTAAGGGAATCGCTTCTGCTGCCATCACAGTAAGATTCAACTTTGCAGGCCACAAACACAGCCATAAGGCAAGATACAATTATGTCAAGGCTCAAGCTGCCCAGACCGAGAATAACCTCAGGAATGAGATTGCCGCCCTAAATCAGGCTCTCGATGAGGCACGTCAGAACCGTGGCGATGAGTGTTGCGAGAATCTCAAGAAGGCACAAGCAGAAAATGAGGCTCTCCAGCAGAGGGTAACTGAGTTGGAGGAAAGACTTACAAGAACAGTTTATGCCGGTATTAAAATTTACTTCGACTATGCAAGCAAGGTTGTAAAGAATGAATCAGTACCGGAACTTGTAAAAATTGCCGAGGTTATAAAATCTCATCCTGATGCTGAGGTGGAGATAGTCGGTGAGGCTTCTGCAGATGGCAGCCACGCTATCAACCAGAGACTCAGCGAGGAGAGAGTTGCCGAAGTTGTGAAGATTCTTCAGGACAACGGCGTATCCGACAAGCAAATCACAAGTACCAAGGCAATAGGCGACACTGCCGGAATACGCAGTCCTCAAGGTCGCAGGGTAACTATAACCGTAATTGGAGAATAGTGCCGTAAAATATTAAAATAAAATTTACGATAACAATAAAAATTACAAAATATATGAAGAGAATTATAACAATATTGTGCATTGCCCTTGGTTTGGGAATGTCTTTCATCTCTTGCCAGCGTGAAGTGCCAAACATTGAGTTTGTCAATGTTGTAAACCACACAGCTGATTTCAGTGGCATAATTGCAGCCATCGAAAGCCAGACCACAACTCTCCAGCAGAAG
>JABUTT010000166.1 GCA_021443515.1 Bacteroidales bacterium | reverse complement strand
CAGCGAGCAAGAGGCCTTTGAAATGCTTCGCGCTCTCTCCGGCAAAACACATTGCGTGACGACGGCTCTCACTCTCCGTTCGAGAGAAAAGACAGTTTCAAGGCTCTCAAATGCCTATGTTACCTTTGCCGAACTCACAGATGAAGAAATTCACCACTATATAGAGCGCTACTCCCCTCTCGACAAAGCCGGCGCATACGGAATTCAGGAATGGATTGGTCTTGTTGCAGGCACCTCAATCCACGGCTCGTTCTACACAATTATGGGCCTCGACACCGCAGCCCTCTATTCTTCCCTTAAGGAATTCTAAAGCCTATTTCTTTCTGCCCACGAAGTGATCCATAGCGTGGTAGATTCCGAAAACATCGCCGAAAAACCAGTCAAAAATCCTCACAGGAAGCACTGCCTGCCAGAATCTGATAAAATGGAATCCGAATGGGATGCCTCTGAAATCCTTGTCCCTTTCAATCGCGCGGATTATCTTCCTTGATGTCCTCACGGGGTCAAGTATAGGGAAAATTTTTGAAGTCACTCCGTCAAACATACCTGTATTGATGTAGTAAGGGGCAACAGTAGTGAATCTAACCTTGCTCCCAGCCCTGAAAAGTTCAATTCTCACCGAATCTGACCAGCCGAGAACCGCCCACTTGCTTGCAGCATAAATGCTCATCTTTGGATTGGAAAGCATACCGGCAGCGGAGGCGATGTTGCAGACGTGACCATGATTACGCTCAATCATATCGGGAAGAATTGCGTGAGCCACATACATAGGGGCTATGGCATTGATTTTCATTGTCCTGTCTATCTCAGAGATGGTATTATGCTCAAAAGTATTGTTGCTCAGAACAACGCCGGCACACTGAATGAGTATGTCAACTCTTCCGCAATCCTCCTTAATCTTGGCATAATTCGACTCGACTGCCTCTACATTGGCAACATCGACGACATAGCCCTCAACCCTGCCAAGAACGCCGAGTTGAGTCTTTGTGGCTTCAATGCTCTTTTCGTTTATATCCCAGATTATAAGGGTTGAAGCGCCTTTACACAGCGCCAATTCGCCCATTATTCTGCCTATTCCGGATGCTCCTCCCGTAATAAGCACATTTTGATTCTTGAAGTTCATATTTAATGTTAGGTTCGAGTTTTCAAGGGCAAAGTAACAAAATCCCCCGCACTCAATAAAGGTCTAAAACCTATATTATTGGTCAAATTCAATTTTTTGACATCTATATCAGCCTCTGTGAACTGCACCACGTAGTTGAGGCGATAGATGGCTCGATGCCACAGAGCAGATAAAAAATGCCTTGGGCTGTTGAAACCCAAGGCAGACGACACGGGGAACAAGTATCCCTTATTTTTTCTTGAAAGTTTCTTTTATTGCTTCTCCTTCTTTGGAAGCAGTTAAAATCAACTCTGATGAATTCAATGTTTCAATATTGTAAACCATAGAATCTTCCTCGTTTATTAAGACCATTAAGGCGCCTTCTACTTTATATTTATACTCCCAAGTTCCCTCGCCTTCTGCAATTATTTGGAATGTTCCATCCTCTTTAAACACATGTGTTTCAGGCACCTCTATTGGCATTTTATCCCATTTTTCACCATCATAATAGTCGCGTTGAACCAACTCCCAAGAGCCGATAATAAGTTTTGGATAATCTGAAACATTAACGCCCTTCTTGCAAGATGAGAATGCGAGCAGACTTAATGCTGCCACTGCAATAAGAATAATTTTTTTCATGATTTTTGTTTTTAAACGTTTTATGTAAGAATATTGTGAATATGTTTGTTTTTCAACAGATAACACGCAAATATAATAAAATCGTACACTTTTCCAACAAATTAAAAGCAAAATAACTACACTTTTTCAATTTTGTCCAAGAATCCTGACAATATCAGTTTGAGCTTCTACCGTCCAGTGGAGTTCTTCGGCTGGGAGAGGCTCGATGCCATAGGGCAG
>JABUTT010000247.1 GCA_021443515.1 Bacteroidales bacterium | reverse complement strand
ATAGTGAACTTAACAGATGCTGCTGAACCGGACCATGAACCAGCGGTATATGTTCCTGAATCTGCTGTTATCTCATTTGAGTATTCCTCATCGGCTGAGAAAGTTATGTCAATGCTTGTAATTTTATCCTTGCTGGTAGCAATGTTGATGAAATTACCACCATAGCAACGAACAGCCTTACCTGTATTATAGTATTTTGGTCCATTGGAAGTATTTGTGCCCTTATCAAAAGTGATTGTAATGTTTTCTGATGTTATAGAAGAGACCGCTCCGGCATTTGTAAATCCTTGTGCGCTCATATCAATTTCAATCTCTGTCACTCCGGCCTCAGTAGCCTTCTTCTGGGTACAATTTACAGAAACTTCTTTTCCACCCGGAGTCTTAAGCGTAACAGTTGCTGTTCTTGGGTCTGTGGTGCTGGTGTTTGCGCTCTTTGGAGTCAAAACAAGGTTGTTATCACTCTTAGAGGCTGTAAGCCAATCTTCACCGCTATTTGTAATTGTCCAAGATGCGGCATTTGTATTAACAGTTACATTAACCGAAGCCACACCGTCAGCATCCCAAACAACATCTTTTGAACCGACTGAAATGTATTCTGAACCTTCGTCAGCAACAATGTCGGTAATCATGATGCTTGCCTTGCCTGAGTTGAGGTCAAATACATAACCTGTCACATAGACGTTCTTTCCAACGAACTCAGATACGTCTTTTCCGTCAAAATATGGGTTGACAAGGGTTGTTGCGCCGTCAACTGTGATTTTATGATAAGATCCGTCTGCCTCGAGAAGACCGCCAATTTTAACATATTCACAAGCGCAAACTGTCTCTGTCCAAGCATCAAGATCTGCTCCTTTCCACTCCTGTGGTGTAGGATGTTTAACCTCAGCTGAACCGGTCTTTGAACAAGTAGGATCACTGTATTCAGGAACCTTTGTATTATTGTTACGGTAGAGAACAACTGTTCCATCAAGAGTAAAGATGTCTCCGACAGCGCCAACTGCACCTGCTGCATAATAGCAATATATACATCCTGTACCATCGCTGACAACAAACTGCTTTGCTGCCGTTGTTGTTGCAAATGCCACAATCTGTGCGTTATTTACCTTGTAAGGTGACGGATAGGTGTTCTTTTCAAGAAGTTCCTTGATTGTAACTTCGCTTGTGATAGGTTCTTCGCCGTCCTTATACTCGATAATGGTTGCATCGACTAATTCGTTCTTGCTTCCGGTTGTGCTTTGGAAGAATTTATATTTACCTGTGAGAACAATTTCACCACCGACTTTTACCTTGTCTTTGTATTCGCTCCAGTTTGTACAGCCATAAACGTAGAGAGTTCCGGTCTCGTCCGTACAGTCAAAGTTTCCGTATGTGGTATTGATAGGACCACCTACCGTACCCTTAATGGTATAGACAATACTCTCATTTCCCGAAAGAATAATCTGAGAAATAGGTGTGGTGTTATACTCACTGGAGCCTTCCTGCTCAATGGTGATAGGGGCTCTGTGAAGTACGTCGCCGTAGAATTCGATAGTAACGCTTCTCTTGAAACCCTCATTGGCAAGAACCTTGATTTCTACATCGTATGTTCCTTTAGATCCGCTTGAAGGGGTTATATTGAGCCAAGTCTGAACAGCAGAGTCATAACCTTTTAGATTCCACGACATACCGGCAACGACCTTAACGGAGCCTGTACCGCCCTCTGCAGGGAGTGTTATGGATGTTTTATCGACTGTGATTTCGCCTACAGCCTCTTCGGCCTTTTTGCAGGATGCTATGGAAAGTCCTGCCACTACTGCACACGCAGTAAGAAATAGAGATTTGAACTTCATGGTTTTATATAATGTTTGTTGTTATATTTCTTTCGAAGCCGAGGCAAATATAATATTTTTTTTTCGTTTTCTCAATATATTGAGAAGGGAATAAAATAAAACAGACCCGGCACAAAAAAATCTGCCGAATCTGTATGTCTTTGAATAGTGTTCCCGAAGGAACTT
>JABUTT010000012.1 GCA_021443515.1 Bacteroidales bacterium | reverse complement strand
TTTGAAACCTTGAGATACCGCAACTGCAAATGGACAGTTGAACCTATGTGGGAAATGACTCCGTCTGCGTTATGGCATATCGGAGCGGGGATTAAGGGCTTATATGAAAAGCAGAGATATATCAACCCTGAATCTATAATGGAATATATCTCTATCGCGCCGAAAGTGTCAGGAGGAGTAAATGTGAGCGATTTCCACGCAGATGCCACTCTCGGCTACGGATTCTCGCCTTACGGAAATCTCAGTCTTGACCCAGGACTCGAGAAAGAGGGACGCACAATGCTGATGAACAATGTAGTAATTCCGGACTATGCCTTCCATCGCACCGATGCCATATTCTTCACTCTTGATGCAGAATATGATTTTCACATCAAAAAAGGCTTCATAGGCATTACGCTTAACGGAGGTATAATGGCTCCAACCGCAAAACATAGCGGATATGACACTTTAAACATCAGTGGATGCCGTTTCTCCGTATCCGGTGGCCTTGTTTTGAAACTTTAGAAAACTTTCCTACCTTTGTAGTATTATGAGAAAGACCCTGATAACACTGATTCTCGGATTGTGCGCATGCACTTCCGCCTTTGCTTATGGACGCTATGCCCATGCTGCCATTGTTTACATCGCTGAGCAGAACCTCACTCCTACTGCTGCGAAGAACATCAAGAAACTCACAGGCAACAGAAGCCTTGTTTATTATGCCTCTTATTGCGACAACTACAAGAAGCAGATGATTGTTGACCTTGGTTTTGACCCGGACAATGACCGCAGATACAATACCCTGCCTCACACATTTTCGATTGACACAGCAACCGAGACCCCTGTGCCTTCAATCCGCGTGGGAGACAGTTATGTCGTCACCCTCATTCCTTTTGTAAAAGAGGCTGAGGAGTGGCTCAAGACCAACAAATACGAGGCTGCGGATTCAGTTGCATTCTCAAAACTGATGATACTTGTCCACATGATTGGCGACCTTCACTGTATGGGCCACCTCAGGGAATATCATCTCCTCGAGCCTGAAAAGGCAAGGTTCTACTACACCGTGAACATCCACGGAGAGAACATCATATTCCACAAATGGATGGACGACATTCACATTACCGAGCGTCACTCCTGGTCTTACAGCGACATTGCCCACTCCCTTGACGGCTACAGCAATGAAGACCATAAAGATATGGCAAAAGGAACTGTGGATGATTGGGCAATCGATGTTTTTCAGAATGCAAAAAAATACCTCATTCCTTTCAAGGAAGGCTCTACACTTTCGAAAAAAGACTGCGACAATATTCGCAAGGCCTCTGAAGAACTGCTCGTAAAGGCGGGTTACCGTATGGCAGAGGTTCTCAACAGGACTTTTGACCCTAAGTACAACAAACGCCAACAGCGTATCGGGCAGAACCAAAGCAAAAAATAACTTCCAATGAGGAAAATCCTTCTATCCCTCCTGCTTGCATTTTCCGCTTTTACGGTTCATGCCCGGGAGGGATATTTTGTTGACGAAAAAACCTCACAGGAGTGTAAGGCCATCGTGGATTCAATGACCTTGGACGAGAAAATAGGGCAACTTTTCGCCGTTCAATGCACGGAAAAAATTCTCTCGGATTTGGAGTTGCACCCTTCCGGACTTCTTATGTTCGCCTTTCATTTCAAAGGTCTGAACGCAGGACAAATCCGCGACAGAATTAAGACTTACAAGGATAAATGCAAATTTCCGCTCATCGTAATGGTGGATGAGGAAGGCGGAAGAGTGAGCCGAATAGGCAGCAATCCCAATATAAGGTCATCTCGTTTTGAGACTCCGAAACATTATTTCAATAAGGGAGGCATAGACCTTGTACTCAAGGCCGAGAGACAGAAGGTGCAGATGCTCGATACTCTCGGGATAAACCTGAATCTCGCCCCCGTTGCAGACATTACCACAAATCCCGAATACTTTATGTACAGCCGCTCCCTCGGTATGTCGGCAGAAAAAAGCGGCGAAATTATCGGGGCCATCATTGC
>JABUTT010000242.1 GCA_021443515.1 Bacteroidales bacterium | reverse complement strand
ACTCTCGGTCAAACCATAGTCATAGTGACGCACGACCCTTCTCTTGCCGCTCTTTGTGACCGCACCCTCGTTATGTCTGACGGAATGATAACCGAATAAGCGGCTGTATGTCCTTCCAATTCAGGAACTTCTTTGTCTGTGATGAAAACAGCGCCCTAAAAGTGGGCACGGATGCCGTTCTGCTGGGGGCGGCAATGACTCTTCCTGCAAAGAAGGGAGCAAAGTGCCTCGACATAGGCACGGGCTGCGGCGTCATCGCGCTGATGGCTTCTCAGCGATGCGACGGAGCGCATATAGTCGCTATCGACATAGACGAAGGCAGTATAGCCGACGCCCGGCTGAACTTCAGCCGCAGCCCGTGGCCGGAACGGCTCACCGCTCTACACTCGTCTTTGGAAGATTTTCAAGCATCTTTGCAGTCTGATTCAGAAACCTTTGACTGCATATTCTCAAACCCTCCATTTTTCAAAGAGGACACACTCTCTCCCTCAAAGCGTAAAGCTACGGCAAAAAGTTGTCGGGGAGCGGGACTCTCCTACCGGGAAATAATAGACTTTGCTGTCTCACATCTCAAGACAGATGGAAGTCTGAGCCTTATTCTTCCCTATTCCGAAAGGATGGGCGCAGTCAGTTATGCTGCACTGAAAGGATTCAGGACATTTCGAACCATATCCATACGCAGCTGCGAAAATAAGCCTTTCTCAAGAATTATAGTCGAGTTTACTCTCGCAGGAGGGCTCGAAACTGAACAATCGACTCTTACAATAAATAAAGAAGGCTCCGAGCGAAGCCTTCTCTATACATCTTTAACAAAAGAGTTCTATCTGTAATCTACTTTGAACCACTGATGAGGCTCATGATTGAGCTGAGGGTGCTGACTGTAGAAGCGGCAGCCTGAGCTTTTTCGCTTGCAGTTGCAGCTGCCTCGGTAAGACCTGAAAGGTCAGTGTTGCTTACAAGTGAAGAAAGAGCGCTTGTAACTGTACCTGCAGTGTTCTGAGTGATAGTGTTGGTAGAACCGAGAACAAGTCCCTTTGCAAAATCCATCCAGTAACCTGACTTGTTGTTCTGTCCTTTAAGACCCTGAATGTTGTTGGCAAGAGTCGCGATGTTTGCAATGTTGGAAATGTTGGCGATGTTGATTTTACCGTCTGCCTTATACTGAGTATAAAGAGCTTTGAGAGCCGCACCTGCAGCCTCTCCGCTGGTTGAAGCGGTAGCTGTGGTAGTAGTTGCTGTAGTTGCTGTAGTTGCTGTAGTTCCAGTAGTTGCAGTTGACGAAGTGCTTGAACCTGCTACACCGCAAGAAGTGGTGGCAAGAAGCATTGCAGCGAGTGCTGCTGTTGAAAAAATGGTTGTAAGTTTCATTGTTTTGAAAATTTGGCTGCAAATATATGCATTTTTGACTAACTTTGAACATTAAAACAAAAATAATACCATGAAACGCATCATCGCATCCCCAAAAGCACCCGCAGCAGTAGGTCCTTATTCACAGGCAGTTGAGGTCAATGGCACTCTCTATATTTCAGGACAGCTCCCGATAAATCCCGAGACAGGAACTATGCCCGAAACTATTGAAGAGCAGACACGCCAGTCACTCGAAAACATAGGAGCAATACTCAAAGAAGCGGGAAAAGATTTCAGCAACGTGGTGAAAACAACCGTCCTTCTCGACAATATCGCAGACTTTGCGGCAATGAATGCCGTTTATGCAGAATATTTCACCTCCGACAAACCTGCACGCGCCTGCTTCGAAGTTGCAGCCCTCCCAAAAGCGGCAAAAGTCGAAATCGAAGCCATCGCGGTATAAACTATTTTAGTATCTTTGCAGGCTCAAATGAAGACCATTAGGAATTTCTGTATCATTGCCCATATCGACCACGGCAAAAGTACGCTGGCCGACAGGATGCTTGAACTTACCAATACTCTGAGTCAGAGGGATATGGAAGCTCAAGTTCTCGATTCTATGGACCTTGAGAAGGAAAAAGGCATTACTATCAAGAGCCA
>JABUTT010000035.1 GCA_021443515.1 Bacteroidales bacterium | reverse complement strand
AGAGCAATTTTGCCCTGAAACTTCGCAACGTGAGCGAGCATCATACCTCCGCAAATGTCCCCGACTGCATATACTCCCTGCACATTCGTTCTCTGACAAGAGTCAACCACAATGCCCTTTGGAGTGTATTCAATGCCAATTTCATCAAGATTCAAGGACGCAAGATTAGGTCTTCTGCCCACAGCCATAAGCACCTGCTCTGCAGAAACCGACTCAACCGCGCCCTTCTTGTTTTCGTAAGATACGCTCTTTATGCCGTCTGAAGCCGAAACGCCCGTAACCTTCGCTCCGAGAACGAATTCAATGCCCCTTCTTTTGAGGCTCGTGCGAAGACGCTTGGATATTTCGCTATCAAAACGTGGCAGAATCTCAGGGCAGTATTCGATTATCGTTATCTTGCAGCCGAATGTGGCATAAATGCTTGCAAGTTCGAGCCCTATGACTCCCCCGCCAATAACGACCATTGATGCAGGCACAGAGCCTACTTCAAGAGCCTCACGCGAGCTTATGCACAATTCAGCCCCGGGAATAGGCAGAACTGCATTAACTGAGCCTGTGGCAATGATTATATTCTCCGCTTCGAGAGCCTCATCCACACAGTCGCAACCCACTCCGCTCACAACGACCTTGTGCGGGCCGTCAAAAGAAGCCCTGCCATAAAAAAGGGATATGTTGGGATGTGAGAGCAAGGTGGTTATGCCCTGAGTGAGTTGGGAAACAATCTCAGCCTTTCTGCCCTGCGCTCCCAAAAAGAAGCCTTCGAAACCCTCCGGACATACAGCAGTGAGGAATGAGTAGTCTTCAGCGCTCTTGCGAAGCGCCTTGGTGGGAATACAACCCTCGTTTAGACAAGTTCCACCAACAGGACCTGCGGAGACAATTGCCACCTTCAAGCCCTCCTGGGCCGCTTCGTAGGCAGTTTCATAACCGCCCGGCCCTGCGCCTATGATAATAAGGTCAAATTTCATATTTCAATACAGGAGATACAGCTGCCTTTGTTTCGTCCGGACGACTGATAGGAGTGTTGTGAGGGGCGCTCTTGACTGTTTCGGGGTCTTCGGCTGCCTCTATGGCTATTTTCCTCATAACCTCGATGAATGCGTCAATGGTTTCCTTGCTTTCAGTTTCGGTTGGCTCAATCATTATCGACTCATGGAAGAGCAGAGGGAAATATATTGTAGGGGCGTGGAAGCCGTAGTCCAACAGGCGTTTTGCTATGTTGAGGGTAGTCACGCCGGTAGATTTGTCCTTCAAGCCATCAAATACGAATTCGTGCTTGCACACAGTGTCAATAGGAAGTTCGTAGAGGTCTTTCAGGCTCTCCTTAATATAGTTTGCAGAAAGTGTCGCGTATGGACCGCAGAGGGCAACATTCTCCTTACCAAGAGAAAGAATGTAAGTGAGCGCGCGGACTATCACAGAGAAGTTTCCACAAAAACCACTCACACGACCGCAACTGTGCTTAGGCGTAACCCTTGCATATTTGCCGTCAACTTTGGTTACGAACGGAGCAGGAAGATAGTCAAGAAGGTGGGACTTCACACCCACTGGACCGCTGCCCGGACCTCCGCCACCGTGAGGAGTGCTGAAAGTCTTGTGGAGGTTGATGTGCATAATGTCAAAGCCCATATCCGCAGGACGAACCCTTCCCACGAGAGGATTGAGGTTTGCTCCGTCATAATAGAGCAGACCGCCACAACCGTGGATGAGCTCGACAATTTCAGCTATCCTCGTTTCGAAAAGACCGAGAGTGTTGGGATTGGTCATCATTATACCTGCGATGTCAGGACCCAGGAGAGTTTTGAGGTTCTCTACATCGATTGTGCCGTCTTCAAGGCTCTTAACCTGCACGACCTCAAGTCCGCAAAGGGCTGCAGAAGCGGGATTTGTGCCGTGTGCGCTGTCTGGAACGATGATTTTCTTCCTTGCTGAGTCTCCCCTAACCTCGTGATATTTGCGAAGCACCATAAGGCCCGTGAGTTCTCCGTGGGCGCCGGCAAAAGGATTGAAGGTAAAGCCGTCAAAGCCCGTAAT
>JABUTT010000058.1 GCA_021443515.1 Bacteroidales bacterium | reverse complement strand
CTCAAAAAAACTTGGAAATCGTTAAATTGCAGTTGAAATTTAATACATATTCTTATCTTTGCAGATAATTGTGTATTAGAGAAAATGGCTGAAACTCAAAAGAAAAAACGCCACCTGCCCTTAAAGATATTTGGGGCGATAATCGGAACTATTTTAGGTCTGTGGCTGATTGTCCTTATTTCTATTCAGGTTGCCCTCAAACCGGCGGTTCTCCAGAAAATCATAAACCGTTTTGCAGACAAGTTTATCGATGGTCAGGTAGAGTTTTTTGATGCGAAAATTGATGCTTTCTCGTCTTTTCCATATCTCAGCCTCACGATAGACTCTCTCAGAATTACCTATCCTGCCGACCTTTTTCCTCAACCTCAAAGTGATTTCAGGACTTATCGTGCGGGTAGGGGCGAGGTTAGGGACACCCTTCTTTCCCTCAGGCATTTAAGCGCTGCTGTGGATATAACATCCTTGCGGGGCGAGACTATAAATGTGCCTCACCTGACTTTGGAAAGGCCTAAGGTGTTTTTGCACAAATATGACACGGTGACGAATCTGAGCGTTCTAAAATTCCTTGGCAAGACGGACACTACCGCCGTGGAGGAGAAATCCGATTCCCTCGCCATGCCGTCAATCATAGTGGGAAAGGTGGAACTTGCCGATAAGCCTCGTATAGTTTTGACTTCCGAAAAGGATACTCTCGCTACTTCTTTGAGTATAGGCAGGCTTCTTGTAGGCTCGGATTTCGATATAAAGGCTCTCGCCGACCTCAATTTTGACAATACTCTCCTCGAACTCGACACAATCAGGGTTATGGGTATTTGGGGCAAGAATGCTCTCGCCTTTGTGCTCGACCGCTTCCGTTTCAATGGCAGCGAAGACCTTTATGATGTGGCGCTTTCTGCGAGAACGAGTTTTTACTCTCCTGCCTTGGGCAAGGTAAAGGTGCCTGTTGAAATTGACGGAGCCGTGGATTTTCCTGAGAAAGACAATTTCAAGAACATAAAGATAGACCATCTCAAGGCTTCTGTCCTGAACGTGCCTCTCGAGGTTAAGGGGGACATCAACTTGAGTAACTCCAATGGCATATATCTTAATACGAAGGCTTCAGTTTCATCTTTCAAGGTGCGTCCTCTGCTTCTTGAAATGCCGTCTATTTTCCCGGTAAAGCCTTCGCAAATCTCTCCGGATGCCACCCTCGGTTTAGATCTTTCGATAAAGGGAAACCTTGTTCACAAAGGTGCTGTTCCTGAAATAAATGCTGCAATGAAGGTCGAAAACCTTTGGATAGACTCGCCTAAGGACTCGATTTATCTCTATCTCGATTCTTTGGGAATTGCGGCAAAGACAAGGAAGTCGGTGGATGGCGATGCCATGGCTTCGGGAGAGAGAATCTTCGACGTGCAAATTGGAGCGGACACTTTGAATGTGAACTATTTTGCTTTGGCAGCCCTTTCAGGCAAGAATGTCGCTCTTCAGGCCCAGGCAAGCACGAGGATAGTTTCTGCCCCTCTCAACGAGGCAGGTGTGGATGTGATTCCCGTTTATGGAAAAATCTCGGCCGGACATCTTCGCCTCAAGGATACCGAAGGGTCCACAATTATGTTGAGCAATACGGAAAACAAGTTCAGCGTTCTTCCGAAGAAAAACAATGCCAAGGTGCCTGTGCTCGACTTGAGGAGTGATTCGAAGATGGTTGCAGTGAGGGCAAAGCAGGGGCGCGCATTCTTGACCAAACTCCATCTCGATGCCACTGCTGTTATGAGCTCCATTGAGAGAAATGCAAGAATGAAGGCATTCAGGGACTCCCTCGCAGCGAAAAACCAGGGTCTTCAGAGAGACTCTCTCTCTACTCGTGGAGCAAGGAACAGGAAGGTTGAAACTGTGCCTGAATACATGAAGGCAAACGACATCAAGTTCAGTTTCGGGGAAACATTTAAGAAATATTACAGTAATTGGGACCTCAACGGAGATATATCATTTGGTTCATTCAGAGGAATGACCCCTCTCTATCCTCTTAGGATAAGCGCTTCAAAGGCAGACCTCGT
>JABUTT010000064.1 GCA_021443515.1 Bacteroidales bacterium | reverse complement strand
TATCCTGACGCGAATATGACAATGCGTCTTACTTACGGACAGTGCCTTCCTTATTCTCCGAAGGATGCAGTTTTCTATCGCCACTACACCACTCTCGAAGGCGTTATGGAAAAGGAAGACCCGGGCAATTACGAATTCCGCGTGCCTGAGCGTCTCAAAGCAATCTACAAGTCAAGGCGTTTCAGCCGTTATGCAGACACTCAGACAGGCCGCATTCACACCTGCTTCCTCACGAACAACGACATTACGGGCGGCAACTCCGGCTCGCCTGTTCTCAATGCAAACGGAGAACTCATCGGACTTGCATTCGACGGCAACTGGGAAAGCATGTCGAGCGACGTTATGTTTGAGCCTGACCTTCAAAGATGCATTACAGTGGACATTCGCTACGTCCTTCTCATAATCGAAGAACTCGGTGAAGCCCACAACCTCATAAACGAAATGACTATAAAATAGAACGAAATCACGATAATACAGCATGGCAAAAGAAATCAAATTCTCCTTAGTCTATAGAGATATGTGGCAATCCAGCGGACGATATGTTCCGAGGGTTGACCAGTTGATTAAAGTGGCTCCGGCCATCGTGGACATGGGTTGCTTCGACCGTGTAGAAACAAACGGAGGTGCCTTTGAGCAGGTAAATCTTCTCTTTGGCGAAAACCCGAACAAGGCTGTAAGGGCCTGGACAGCGCCTTTCCTCAAGGCAGGCATCGAAACTCACATGCTTGAAAGGGGTCTCAACGCCCTTCGAATGAATCCTGTGCCAAAGGATGTGCGCGAACTTATGTTCAAGGTCAAGAAGGCCCAGGGCACTCAAATCGCAAGAAGTTTCTGCGGACTGAACGACCATCGCAATCTCGAATTGTCGGTGAAGTATGCAAAGAAGGCCGGAATGATATCCCAGGGCACATTGAGCATTACCTCATCCCCTGTTCATACAGTCGAATATTATATGGGTGTGGTTGACAAACTCGTGGAATACGGCACAGACGAAATCTGCCTCAAGGATATGGCGGGTATCGGCCGCCCTACCTTCCTCGCCCGACTCACCGACTCCATCAAAAAGAAATATCCTCACATCAAAGTCCAGTATCACGGCCACACAGGTCCGGGATTCGCTGTTGCAAGTATGCTTGAGGTTGCACGTGCAGGCGCAGACTACCTCGATGTTGCAGTCGAACCTCTAAGCTGGGGCAAGGTTCATCCCGATGTCATCACGATAAGGGAAATGCTCAAGAATGACGGCTTCATGGTGAAAGACATAAATATGGATGCATATATGCAGGTAAGGTCTCTCACACAGGAATTTATTGACGACTTCCTCGGCTACTGGATAGACAACGGCAACTCCAAGATGTCTTCACTCCTTGTGGGTTGCGGACTTCCGGGAGGTATGATGGGCTCGATGATGGCAGACCTCCAGGGTTTTGCCGGAGCCATCAACGCCGCACAGAAACGCCAGGGCAAGCCTGAACTCAGTATGGACGAACTCACCGTCCTCCTCTTCCAGGAAGTTGAATATGTGTGGCCACGCCTCGGTTATCCGCCTCTCGTGACTCCGTTCAGCCAATATACGAAGAACACTGCCTTGATGAACCTTATGAACACTCTCAAGGGCGGCGAAAGATGGACGACTATTGACCCTGACACATGGAATATGATACTCGGCAAGATGGGACAGCTTCCGGGCGAACTTGCTCCGGAAATCGTAAATCTCGCCAAGGAGAAGGGTCTTGAATTCTACACAGGCAATCCTCAGGACGCCTTCCCTGACGAACTTCCACGCTTCATCAAAGAGATGGAAGAACTTGGCTGGGATCGCGGCGAGGACGACGAAGAACTCTTCGAATTTGCAATGCACGAGCGTCAGTACCGCGACTACAAGAGCGGCGTTGCCAAGGAGCGTTTTGCAAAAGACCTTGAAGAAAAGCGTGCGAAGGCAGGTGCTCCTATCGTTGTCAGCCGCATAGTGAAAGAAGTGCCGAATATCGATGTGGATGCCGTCAAGGCGCAGTTCCCGAATGCACTGCCTATCCAGGCTCCTGTGAAAGGCTCGGTTA
>JABUTT010000045.1 GCA_021443515.1 Bacteroidales bacterium | reverse complement strand
ACGGCTGATAGGATAGAGTCCTGTTTTATGTTCTGCCGGAGGAGATTCTGGTTAATCTCTTCCATCTTGCGTTCTTCCTCACGGATTTCTTTCTTTCCGTTCTTGCGGAATGTGAGATATGCCAAGAGGAGAGAGAGTGCCGAGATTACCCACGGGATATATTTTTCCATTTTTAACCACCCAACCTTTCAAGAAGTTCGTTTATGCCCTTGCGGAGTTTTTCGCCTGGGATGCCGTCAATACTGCCGACATCGATGCCGTTATCCGTCAGCCACGCTTGCAGAGTCCTTATGCCTGTTACAGTTCGTACAGAACCAGTAGAAGTAGTGCCGCCAGAATCAGAAGTTGGAACATTGTGATACCCCCTATATCCGTCATAACGCTGTGCGTAAGAGTAACGAGCATCTATGTTGTTAACTGCTGGGCGTTCGTATTCACGGCAGATTCGGCTTGTAGCCGTGAACATATCGTCACAGGAGCAGAGGTAGTTCCACAGGGCAGAATATTCGTTCTGTAACTCAAGGCAGCAGAAGTCCACTTGCATCTGCTCGTCACCCACGCTGACTCCCTTACTCCGTGCGAAGTTGACGAGATTACGCTGACGGATATTGTATGTCCATTGGCATAAGCCATAGCCCACCCGCCCGTTAACTCCGAAGTCGGGGTTCTCATCCCACCGTGAGGTGTATTCCGAGTCCGAGTAAGAGGTCATTCCCCGCTGTGCGATATTGCTCTGTAAGGTTGATTCGGCATACATATTGCCGAGCATACCGCAGGCCGCTTCGTGGGTCATACCGTTAGTTCGGAGTCGGTCATATATCGTCTTTGCGCTCATTGGACATCTCCTGTCACCACGAATATCGTGCCGCTCATTATCTTCACTCTTGCGATACCGCCACGCATTGAGATGGTGGCATACCCCGCCTCCGTGGAAGTTCCCTTGCAGAAGACGGTCACGCCATTTCCCGCCTTGATGATGACTGTATTGGTTGTATCTCCGTTGAATTTCGCCACTTCAAACTCTCTGCCGATGTTAGCCGCACACACATCCGAGTTAAGCCATAGAGTGGGAGAGCGGACGGAAGTTTTAGCCTGTGTGACAGAGAGCGTTTTGCCTATGTCAGACGAGAGGATGGTGTAATAGTTATTAGAGTCAAAGGTGGGTGAGCCGATAGCATATCCGTAGCAATCGTGTGCCAGCTTGGAGCGGGAGATAGTGCCGTCCGTTATCTTGGAGTTATCCACAGCATTAGCGGCAAGCTTGGAATTGGAGATAGCCCCGTCCATTATCTTGCCACCACCGATGGAGTTTGCGGCTATCTTGGAGTTAGTGACCGAGCCATCAAGGATATTAGTCTCTCCCACGGCATTTGTGGCAAGCTTGGGGTTCGTAACCGCTCCGTCAGCTATCTTCGCTGTGCCGACAGCACCCGCTCCTATCTTGGCATTAACGATAGCCCCGTCTGCTATCATTGAGGAGACGATAGACCCCGCAGAGAGAATCCAAGCCTTGATGTTCCCCCAAGTGACTTTCTTCGCAGTCCCGCTCTGTTCGGAGACATAGAGGTCACCCGCAACAGGAGCGGTCATTGCGGGGAGCTGGTCAATTCTCTTCTTTGCCATCGTTCTGCTCCTTTTCTCCCGCCAGCTTAATGGCGGTGTCCAAGTAATTGTAAGTCCGTGCTATGAGGTCAATATTGACCTTGGTCGCACCGACAGTAAGTCCGGCAAGAGTCTGCTCTGCCGCCGCAATAAGGTTGATTATCTGCTCCATCATATCACCTCCAGTATCTCGTTAAGATTAGCCTCGGTCACAACGCCGTCAGACATTGCTTGATAGTTGATGTCATTGTAGGTGTAGAGCCAGTCCTTTTTGACGGCGAAAGGCATCTCCTTGATGGGCATCGGACGGAGCGTAAAGGACAGCTCCAGTTCCTCGATGAGCGTGTTATAAGCGTTCATATAGCCGACAAGGTTGGTGTACTGCTCTCCGTTAAGCCTCCGGAATTCCTGTTCCTTGAGTTCCCACTTCTGCAACTCAAGGCGGTGGTGTTCTATCATC
>JABUTT010000111.1 GCA_021443515.1 Bacteroidales bacterium | reverse complement strand
TAGAGCCAGGTCCAGTCTTCATTGTCGTGTCCGCAGTTGGAAGCGACTCCGACCATACCCTTTTTTGCCCATTTAATGGCATTGGAACTCTTTCCTCCATAGAATCCTGCACCGCCCGTACCTACCAGACGACCATCCCACTCTCCTTCTGGAAGGCCTATCCAGACCTTGATGGTGTCGCCCGGGACAGGATAAACCTCGCTCGTGACGAGAGTGCAGCCGTCAACCGTTTCTACCGAAATGACTTTTGATGGAAATGATTCCTTGCAAGAGGAAATCAACACTGCCGCTGAAATCGCAGCAATAGATATCAAAAAATTTTTCATTATGAAAGTTGTTTAGAATTTAATCCCGGGAATTCTTTATGTTTCTTTTGAGTCACACAAGTCTCACGCAAAGATAAGAACAAATGCCCATTAAACAAAGTTTAATTTGTGAAATTTATTTGCTATATTTGCATTTTATAAAAACATAAACCTAACTCTAATGAAGAAGATATTTATTCTAATTGCGGCAATTTCAACCTTTACAAGCCTCGCTCTCAGGGCAGACGAAGGAATGTGGCTTCTCCCTTTGATTGAGAAGTACAACATTGAAGCAATGAAGCAGAAAGGCTGCAAACTCTCAGCAGACGACATTTACAATCCGGACAAGGCTTCCATCAAGGATGCAATAGTTCTTTTCGGAGGAGGATGCACCGGAGAAATGATATCTAATGAAGGACTTCTTATCACGAACCATCACTGCGGCTACTCTTACATCCAGAAACTCTCAACTCCGGAGAACAACTATCTCGAGAATGGTTTCTGGGCTCTCTATCGTGACCAGGAACTTCCTGCTCCGGGCCTCACGGTGACCTTCCTCGAATATATGAAGGATGTCACAGACCAGGTTGCAGGCAAGAATTTCGAAAAGGTGTCAAAGCAGATTTGCGAGCAGGCAGAAAAAGCAAACCCTCACTGCAGCGCAAGAATCCAGCCTTACTACAATGAGAACGTTTATTATCTCATCGTCTATAAAACCTACAGGGATGTCCGCTTTGTAGGCGCTCCTCCGGTGTCTCTGGGTAAGTTCGGCGGAGAAACCGACAACTGGATGTGGCCTCGCCATACCTGCGATTTCTCAATGTTCCGCGTATATGCAGGCCAGGACAACGAGCCTGCCGCCTATAACCCAAGCAACAAGCCTTACACCCCTAAGCGCCACCTCGACATCTCAATCAAGGGAGTGAACGAGGGCGACTTTACCTTCATTATGGGTTATCCGGGACGCACCCAGCGCTACCAGACCGCAGATCAGCTCCAGGTTATGCTTGAGCGCAATGCTACGGCAGTCAGGGCAAGAACAGTGCGCCAGAAGATAATGATGAAAGGTATGGAAGCATCTGCGGCAACCCGACTCAAATATGCGAGCAAATATGCAAGTTCATCGAACGGCTGGAAGAAATGGCAGGGAATGGAACTCGCTTTTGATAAACTCAACATCATCGACAAGGAAATCCTCAAGGAAGAACAGTTCGCCGAATGGGTAAATTCCGACCCTCAGAGACAGAAGAAATACGGCAAGGCACTCGAGGCCATTTCAAAGGCTGTTGAAGCCACAAGGGAGTCAAGCGTTGCTTCCACCCTCATCGGCAACACCATAAGCACCATAGGTCCGGTCCAGAACGCAAGTTACTTTTCAAGGTATTACGCAGTTTACCGCTCAAGGGGCTATAACGAGGTTCAGGCTATCGGGGAATGTCTCAGCACCATCAAGAAGGGTTTCAAGGATTATGATGTGGAACTTGAAAAGGAAATGGCAAAGGCAATGATCGCCTTCTTCAGGGACAATGCCGACAAATCCCTCTACCCTACAAGTGTAATCAAGGATTTTGCCGAGGCTGACCTCGACGCTTACATTGACAACCTCTTCGCCACAAGTGTCTTTGCAACCCCTGAAGGCATAGATAAAGCTCTCCAGAATCCTTCAAAAGAAGTATTCCAGGACCCTGCAATGGCATTCTACAACAACATCCTCGCAATTCACAACAAACTCGAAAAGCCTGTAAAAGCGAATGAGGGCAAACTCGCAGAAGCATCCAA
>JABUTT010000218.1 GCA_021443515.1 Bacteroidales bacterium | reverse complement strand
GGAACATCATTCCAACATAGTTCCTTGGCAGATTGCCGCTGCAGAAAAGGGGATAGTCGTTAAACATATCGGTGTCGATGAGAATGGCGAGATAGACTTGAAGGAGTTGGAATCAAGCCTGAGTCCAAGAACCAAAATTTTCAGCGTGGCGCATATCTCCAACGTGCTTGGAATCATAAATCCTATTGCCGAGATCATAGATATTTGTCATCGTCACGGAGTGAAAGTCTGTGTTGATGGGGCTCAGGGCATTATTCACGAAAAGGTGGATGTGCAGGCTCTCGATGTGGATTTCTACACATTCAGCGGTCATAAAGTTTATGCGGCGAACGGCTCGGGAGTGCTCTATGCAAAGGCAGAACTGCTTGAAGCAATGCCTCCTGCACAGGGTGGAGGCGAAATGATAGAAACGGTGTCTTTCGAAGGTACCACTTTTGCGAAGGCTCCATTGAAGTTTGAACCGGGAACTCCTGATTATCCTGCGCAGATTACCCTCGTTGAAGCCCTCAAGACAGCAGATGAACTCAGGGGAAATGACACTCAGGTAACCAAATATCTTTATGACTCTTTGAGGGAAGACAAGAGACTTGTGCTGTATGGAACACCTAAAGAAGAAAGCCGGAAAATAGGTTTGTTTTCGTTCAAGGTGGAGGGTGTGAGTCCCGAGGATATAGCAATTCTGCTTGACAGAATGGGAATAGCCGTAAGGTCGGGAGAACTTTGTGCCGGCCCTCTTATGATGGAGCTCGGCGTGAGGGGACTGACGCGTGTTTCGATTGCCCCGTACAACACGATGGATGAGGCGGAATTTTTTATCAAGTGTCTCGACAAGGCACTAAAAATGTTGATGTAAATGACGGTAAAGGAAGCAGAGCTGGAGATAATTGAGGATTTCAACCAGTTTGACGAGTGGCTGGACAAGTACGAGTATCTTATAGATCTCGGAAAGGACCTCGCTCCTCTCGATGAAAAATACAAGACAGACGAGAACCTGATTAAGGGCTGTCAAAGCCGTGTATGGGTTCATAGTGAAGTCGTCAACGGAAAAATTGTGTTTACAGCAGACAGCGATGCAATCATAACGAAAGGTATGATAAGTCTGCTTATAAAAATCTACTCGGGCAGGACGGCAAAGGAGATTACAGACTCCGATTTTGCCTTTGTGGATGCGATAGGACTGAGGGAAAATCTCTCACAGACACGCTCGGGAGGTTTGTCTGCTATGATAGCAAAAATACGAGAGATAGCATCTTCCCAAGAATAATGGACTTATGTTTGAAAAACTCAAAAAAAGAAGAAAAATGAATCTTGAAAGAGATATAGTAATGGCACTGAGGCAGGTCTATGACCCGGAAATTCCGGTGAATATCTACGACCTCGGGCTTATATACGAAATTAAGGTGTCGGAAGAATTGGATGTGGATATCACTATGACGCTGACTGCTCCAAACTGTCCTATGGCTGACAGTCTGTTGATGCAGGTCAAGGAGGCTATTGAAATGACGCCCGGAGTAAGGAATGCGAACATCCATCTCACTTTTGAACCTGCATGGGACAAATCCCGAATGAGCGAAGAAGCATTGTATGAATTAGGACTTGACGAATAATGGCAGAACATTTTGCAGATTTAGGAAAAATTGAGGCCATAAGAAGGCTTTTTGAAGGCTCGGGTTATGAGCCTTTTACTCCAAATATTGTCCCAAGCGGTCGCAAAGGTGAGATTTTCACTGCTTCACGTCTGATGAGCGAGGGTGTGGATTTCAATCTTGTGTATTTTCCTCTCAAACATCTCGGATTCAAGGCTTTGGTTTCCACTATTGCCGAAATCTATGCCCGTCAAGCCGTTCCCGAAAATGTTTCCATCGCACTCGGCATTTCCTCCAAACTTGAATTTTCCCATATCAAGGAACTTTTCTCGGGAGTTATTGCAGCCGCAAAGGAACATGGCATCAAGCATCTTGACCTTGACCTGAATCCGTCCGCAAACGGCCTTGTAATATCAGTAGGCGTGACAGGCTATTGTTCAGAAACCGTTATCAAACACAAGGCTGTACCATCAAGCAAAGACATAATTTGCGTAGGAGGAAA
>JABUTT010000160.1 GCA_021443515.1 Bacteroidales bacterium | reverse complement strand
GTTCAGGAAGGGCTTCTGAGCGTGGATGACAAGGTTGTGTCTTTCTTCAGCGAGGACGAATTGCCTGCGCCTGAAAATCAGAGCGAATGGCTCAAACAAATGACTATCAAGGACTTGCTCATTATGAGCTCCGGTTTTGAGAAAGATATGGTTGCACTTGAAGGTTGCCGTCATTACATCTACGACTGGACTAAGGAGCAACTTTCATACGATGTCATATTTGAGCCGGGCTCACAATATAAATACAATAGCGGAAACACCTATCTTCTTTCTGCAATCATCACGAAGGTTACCGGTCAGAAAACCTCGGATTATCTCGAGACAAGGCTTTTCAAACCTCTCGGAATCAAGGATTACTATTGGGAGGAATCGCCTGCCGGAATCACTGCAGGAGGCTGGGGCTTGTTCCTGACAATCGAGTCCTTTGCAAAGGCAGGCCAGTTCTTTCTTCAGAAAGGACAGTGGAACGGAAAGCAGCTTCTCAATTCAGAATGGTTTGATGAGGCTACTTCTGCCCAAATTTACCAATATCCTCATCAGGTTGACCCAGAGGTAGGTCCGGATGACTGGCACAGCGGTTATGCCTACCAACTTTGGAGATGCACCCACAATGCCTATCGTATGGACGGCGCTCACGTGCAGTATTGCATCGTCTTCCCTGAAAAGAACGCAGTTGTGGCATTCTTCTGTTTCCATCGCCAGAAACAGATTCTCATGAAGAGTTTCTGGAATCACGTTTATCCTACACTTTAACCGCTTCCGTAAGTTAAAACCTGAATATTATGTCAAAAGTATATTTCACAGACCTTAGGACCAGACCTAAATTCAGTCTTCTTGCAAAACTTGAGAACCTTGTCAAAGAAGCCGGAATCGAGAAAATCGATTTCAAAGACAAATATGTAGCCGTAAAAATTCACTTTGGAGAATATGGCAATCTGGCCTATATCCGCCCGAACTATGCTGCGGTGATAATCAAACTCATCAAAGATTTGGGAGGAAAGCCTTTCCTTACCGATTCAAACACTCTTTACACAGGAAGTCGCAGCAATGCCGTGGATCATCTCCACACTGCCAACATCAACGGTTTCAACACGATAGCCACAGGATGCGATGTAATTATCGCTGACGGTCTTCGTGGAAATGAGGAAAGATGTATCGACATAGGAGGAAAATATTGTCCTGCACCAAAAATCGGTTCTGCGATTGCAGAGGCTGACATCATTATCAGTCTTTCCCACTTCAAGGGACACGAACAGGCAGGTTTCGGAGGGGCAATCAAGAATCTCGGTATGGGTTCGGGTAGTGTCGCAGGCAAGGGTGAAATGCACTCTACAGCACAGCCTGTGATAGAAAAGGCTAACTGCATAGGTTGTGGAATATGTGAGGAAAACTGCGCTCACGATGCCATTCACGTGGTAGGTTCAGTTGCCGAAATAAACTACGACAACTGCGTGGGTTGCGGTCAGTGCGTTGCTGTCTGCTCCCAGGATGCCGCCGTTATGGGCAGCGTGGAGCCGGGCAAGATTCTTAACTACAAAATTGCAGAATACACGAAGGCAGTGCTTAAAGACAAGCCAAATTTCCACGTGTCATTCATTATGAATGTGAGTCCAGAGTGCGACTGCTGGGCACATAATGACGCGGCCATTGTTCCGGACCTCGGAATCGCGGCAAGTTTCGACCCTATTGCCCTTGACCAGGCTTGTGCAGACCTTGTGATCAAGGCGCCTGTGCTTCAGACTCCAAACGAGCTCAACGACAAGCACCAACACGATGCTCATCACCACGAGGGCGAGGATAAGTTCAAACTGATTCATCCAAACACAGACTGGCAGAGCGGCCTTGAGTACGGAGAAGAAATAGGACTCGGTACGAGAGAGTACGAACTGGTTACTTTACCTTAAATACTTCAAATTCCACTATACGGAAATAGTGAGGCGCAGCGTTAGGCCCGCTTCCGTTCGCTGGAACTCCATATTTGGCATCAAAGGCGGCAATCTCTGCGGAGGTTGCCGTTTGGCATCTTGGGGCAGTGAGGGCAAAACGCACATAGCGACATTCTGTCGGAGTGAATTTTGCCGAGATGTAGTTCGTATAGGTGTCGTAAAT
>JABUTT010000143.1 GCA_021443515.1 Bacteroidales bacterium | reverse complement strand
ATTTTACTGCTCCGGATTTTCCTGAACAGGGAGGGTTGCAGGGAACTCGTTTGTCTGGTTCTCAGTACCGATTGTCTGCTCAATCTGTGAAGACACGTTCTGCGCCTTTGACTTTGGATTGAGGGTATAGACAGATACTACCGAAAGAACGAAGATGAATGCTACAAGACCCCAGGTCACCTTCTCGAGGATGTCGGCAGTCTGCCTTACACCAAAAGTCTGGTTGCCTGCTGCAAAGTTGCTTACGAGGCTGTCACCTTTTCCGTTCTGAAGAAGAACCACTGCGGTAATAAGAATGCTTGCAAGCACTACGAGGACTGCAAGGATTGTGAATACTGTGTTCATTACTGTATATTTTCGTTTAAATTTTCAATAAGGGATGCAAAGTAAGCACTTTTTTCTGGATTTGCCAAAAGTAGTTGGTTATAAATTTGTTTTGCCTGTGCAATATAACCTTGTTCGGCATAAATTTCGGCAAGAGTTTCAGTGAAGAATTCCACCTTTACATCGCTGTCAAGAACATCATTGGAAGGCTTTGTATTGCCGATTTTGAAGGTATAATCCCCCTGAGACACGGAAGCATAATCCTCTTGCGAGAAAAAATCTCCTCCTTTTGAGACGCGAGGATCCGTTTTGTAAATTTTTACGGGCTTGGTTATGTTCTTCTTTGAACAATAAATTTTGTACAGCACACTCCTGTCGGGCATATACACTCCGTGAGTGGCGAAAAGATTTTTCTTCCACTGCTCGTCACCGCCTTCAAACAGACGGTTGCACAACTCTTTTCTCGCCTGTGGAAACCAAGGATATTGTTCCACAAGTGAACTGAGTTCCTGTATTGTGAGGTTTTCGAACATCTTACCAGTTTGCTACCGTTGCGTTAAATATATCTTCAACTATCTTTTCTATTATTTCCTCGCAAAGAGCGCCTTCCGCCGAATCCAAAGACTGGGTGGCATCAAAGTCCGCATAGGCCGAGAAGTTCTTTTCAAAGTCGTCCTCGGGATGCTTGCGGTTCATAAAATTCAGCTTTACAGTCACTGTAAGACGGTTTTGGGCGGCAACTTCCTCTGCCGAAATTGACGAAGCCCTGACATCGTAACCCGAAACCTCGGCCGTGAGTTCAAGGTCTCCGTCGCTTTCGACCTGCTCAAGCCTTGTAAGACGACGGAATTTCTCCTTAACCGCCTCCGTAAGGTCATTTGCAAGACTCGGGTTCACCTGAAGGGCCGTGTAACCAAAATAGTTTACGGTAACCGTCTTTACATCCGGTTGGATTGAAGTGCCGGAGAAAGAATAGATTCCACAAGATGTGATCAGGGCAAGCAGAATTATAAACAATAAACTATTTCTTTTCATCGGCGTTCTTCTGTTTCAATTTCCTGTAAAGAGTTCTTTCAGATATACCAAGTTCTTTCGCAGCAGCGGCACGATTGCCATTGTGTTTTTCAAGGGCTTTTTCTATTTGTATCATCAGACTCTTTTTAACCGAATAATCCTCTTCAGGCTCGAATTCTCCATTATTCATTTCCTGTTCTATGTCGCTCTGGTCGTCAATCTCATTTGTCACATCCTCCTCAAAATTCCTCACATCAGGCGAAGAAGCCACATCCGGTATCACAGGCTGAGATATATGAGCGCCTTTGGACAAAACACCCTTGATATAGTCAATTTCCTGACGAAGTTGGATAATGGATGCTATTATGCGATCTCTATCCTCAAGAGTTATGTTTCCGCTCTTTTCAACCGTTGCCGGAAGGAGGGTGTCCGCCTCTCTCGGAATATAGTTTCTGGCTATATCCATAGTTATCACACCATCCTTTAATTTAGGACCCTCAATGGCACACATAGACTCGGCTATATGCTTGAGCTGACGAATGTTGCCGGGAAAACGATAGTTTTGCAGCACTATGGTTGCACCGGTATCGAGACTTATGCGGGGAGTCCTGTTACGGTCGGTAAAATCATTAACGAACTGGCGGAAAAGCAGAGGTATGTCCTCCCTGCGATCACGGAGAGAAGGCATATTTATGGTCACCGCATTGAGCCTGTAGTAAAGGTCTGCGCGGAACTTGCCGGTCTGTACTGCGTGTTCAAGATTGTTGTTAGTTGCAAC
>JABUTT010000073.1 GCA_021443515.1 Bacteroidales bacterium | reverse complement strand
GGGCTATGGCAGGGGTATCATCCGCCTTGCTTGAGTCGGGGGAGCCTGCCTCTCGTTTGAATTTTGCCCCAAAGTTGGCCCAAATCCAAGAATATGTATTAAATTTAAGGACTGAATTGTTTTTAACTTTATTTGAAAAATAAAATCTATGTCACAAGTACTTGAAGGACTCCTTTATAGCGAGTCACACGAATGGGTAAAAGTTGAAGGTAACATTGCCGTTATCGGTATTTCGGATTATGCGCAGCACTCTATGGGCAGCATCGTTTATGTGGATGCACCGGATGTTGACGACGAGTTCTCTCAGGGTGAGGAATTCGGTGCAGTGGAAAGCGTAAAGGCTGCATCTGACCTCTATTGTCCTGTTAGCGGTACCGTGGTTGAGGTGAATGAGGATGTTCTCAATGATTCGACCCTTCTCAATAAAGACCCATACGGAGCCTGGATTATCAAGGTGGAAATGGACAATGAGGACGAACTTAAATCCCTCCTTTCTCCTGAGGCCTACGCAGAAATCTGTAAATAAATTATGACATCTCCATATTTTCCGCATACTGCCGAGGATGTAAGGCAGATGCTTGAGGGTTGCGGAATGACTCGTCTGGAAGAACTTTTCAGCGAGGTTCCGTCCCAATTCCTCTATGACAAGCCATACGACCTCCCCAAGGCTATGAGCGAGTCTCAGGTGAGGGATTTCTTCGCCAATCTATGTTCTCAGGTCGCTCCACTCAAGATATTCGCAGGTCAGGGTGCATACGACCACTACTCTCCATCTACGGCGCAATACCTTATTTCGAGAAGCGAATTTCTGACCGCCTACACTCCTTATCAGGCTGAAATTTCCCAGGGTACCCTGCGCTACATCTTCGAGTTCCAGAGTATGATATGCGCGCTGACCGGTATGGATGTGGCAAACGCAAGTCTTTACGATGGTGCGACCGCCTGCGCCGAGGCTATGCTTATGTGTATGGCGGCGACGAAGAAAAAGACCCGCTTCCTCCTTTCAACCCACCTTTTCGGGAACATTATCAAGACAGTCGAGACTTACGCTCATTTTCACGGAGTAGAGCTTTCATATTTCACAACCTTGGATGAACTCAAGGCAGAACTTGCTGCAGGGGACGTCGCAGGAGCCCTTGTTCCGGGAATCAACCGCTTCGGCGTGATTGAGAACCTTGCAGGCTATGCAGAGGCACTTCACGAGGCCAAGGCGCTTCTTTCCGTATATAACGACCCGTCAACTCTTGCGGTGATTAAGACTCCGGCAGAGTGGGGCGCTGACATCGCTGTGGGAGATTGCCAGAGCCTCGGTATTCCAATATCGTTCGGAGGTCCTTACCTCGGTTATATGGCAACGAAAATGGACTATGTACGCAAGATGCCGGGAAGAATAGTCGGCCAGACTGAGGATAGGGACGGAAAGCGTTGCTATTGTCTTACCCTCCAGGCTCGCGAACAGCATATCCGCCGTGACAAGGCTACTTCTAACATTTGTTCAAACCAGTCTTTGATGGCTCTCTATGTGACCATTTATCTGTCACTTATGGGCGCGGAAGGATTGAGAAAGGCAAATGCCATCAGCTCTGCCCTCGCGCACAGACTGTATGACGGACTTCTTGCAACAGGCAAGTTCGAATCTCCTTTTGATGGTCAGCCGTTTGTGAAGGAATTCACTCTCAAGGCGGTGGATGACAAGAATTATTGTTCACTCCTTGCCGAAAAAGGCTATCTTGCCGCCCTTCCGACAGAGGAAGGCTATATAACTTTTGCCGTGACTGAAAAGCGCACTGCAGAAGAAGTTGATGCACTCATTAAAACAATCGCTGCGCTATGAAATATTACGACAAACTGATATTTGAGCTTTCAAAGCCGGGCAGGAAGGGTTATTCGCTTCCTGATGTTGAGTGTGAGTGCAGTGTTCCAAAGAGCCTGTCGAGAGAAATTCCTCTCAATCTGCCCGAGGTAAGCGAACTTGACGTTGTTCGCCACTATACCAATCTTTCAAATATGAATTTCGGTGTGGATACCGGCTTCTATCCGCTTGGCAGCTGCACTATGAAATATAATCCTAAAATCAACGAGGAAACTGCCTCATTGTCTGCTTTTGCATCTGCCCACCCTCTTACTCCGGACTCATTGTGCCAGGGTATATTGAAGGTCTATGCCGA
>JABUTT010000161.1 GCA_021443515.1 Bacteroidales bacterium | reverse complement strand
GCCGAAGTTGCTCTTGCCCTTGAAAACGGATTCGAGCCTGTGCATCTTGGCAACAGTCGCCTGCGCACGGAAACAGCTGCCATCATAGCGACTACCGCCGTCTATCTTTCCTGCTTATAATTGAGCCCCGATCACGTAAGTGCCTATTAGACGTCCGTAGCCTCGTTAAACCTGAGGTCCGCCCGGACGAGCGAGTTTTAGAAGCTGCATATCCTGTGGCTTCCCGTTTTCAATTTTCATCCTCAGGGCGGTCTTGTAAACGTGTATACCGGTGTTTCCTGCCGCACCCGGATTTATGACGAGCATATTGAAGTATTTGTCGTTCATCACGCGGAGGATGTGGCTGTGGCCGCAAACAAAAATATCGGGCTTGTACTGCATTATAAGGCCGTACGCCCTATAGTCGTAATGTCCCGGGAAGCCGCCTATGTGGGTCATAAGCACCTTGCAGCCTTCACACTCGAAAAACTGGTGGAGGGGATATTCCAGACGTACATCTGCACCGTCACAGTTGCCTGCAACTCCTATCACCTTCTTGAAATCCCTTATCGAGTCGGTGAATTCGAGACCATTGCCTCCGAAGTCGCCAGCGTGCCAGATGACATCGACATCCTTGAAAAAGTCCTTGAATTCCTGCTCAAAACTTCCGTGTGTGTCCGATATTATGCCTATGTTCATTTATAGAAGGTTGTATAGTCGGTTGTGAGGCTGTTGCAAGTGAAGGTCTTTGAGCCTCCGTTAGGGAATTTGTGGGTTGCACGCACTTCCCAGCCTGTCGTTTCGGTAGGGAGGCTTGTGTGTTTGTAGTACCAGTAATGGCTTGAGTAGGTTGAAGAATAGGAGGTTGAGTTTTTGCCTTTTTCGTTGAACCACCATCCGCACACCGCCGCATTTGCGCAGCTGCTGTTTGCAAGGCGTTTGAAGTTGCCGACCTTTGTGCCGTTCTGGTAAAGCTCTACCGTCCAATACTGGTCGTCATCATCCCAGACCTGTGCCACGAAGCAGTCTTTCAGGTTAGAATTTCCTTTTATGGATATACCGGCAGTGCCGCAGGTCGTTGTCTTGTACCAGTAGGTAGGGTAGTTCTTGGCTCCCGTGTATTCCTGATTTCCGTCATAGACCCTGAGTTGGAAATTTTCATCCTGACCCGTGCCTTTCATTATCCAGTCCACGATTTTGTTGCCATCGACCTGATAAACGCTGTAGCCTCGAGGACCGCCGATGACGTCTGAACCTCGAACTCCGCTTGTAGCCCACCACGCGCCGCAGGCAGTCGAATGTACGTGTTCATATATCGCCTTGCCTCCTGCACATACATAATTTTTGTGAATCCAGTTCTGCGAATAGTGGCTGTGACCTGTCATAATGTGGGCTTCCTTGAATAGGGTAAAGGCTCTCAGCAAGTCAGAAATATGATTTGTGGTGTAACTCCTGAAAGGTATGTGAGCGCAGAAAATGAGGAGTTTGTCCTCGGGATTTTCCACGTTTGCAATGTCCTCCTGAATCCATTTCCATTCATCCTCAGTGAATCCGTAGGTGTATTCGCAAGTTATTTTGTTCGAGCGACTTGTGTTCTTTGTGAGGGTGGAAGTCACGAACACGTCATCCATCACGATGATATGTGCATTTCCCCTGTCGAACGAGAAATCGGTCGGTCCGAAATAACTTTCATACATCTTCGTGCAGTCGTCTATGCTTGCAAGGCCGTTGTGGTCGTGGTTGCCCATAGCCTTGAAGAAAGGCAGGAAGTCTCCGTCAGAGAGTTTCACATAACTCATCGAACTTGCAAGTCCGGGATAGGTGTCGTTGGAATCAAAGGTGTTGTCTCCGAGGGTCACGGCGAAGGAATTGAAATAGCCCTTGCCGTTGAGGAAGGTTTTGATGTCGTTTATGGTCTGCGAAGAATAGTAGCCGACTTCGGTGTTGGTGGAGCACTGTGGGTCGCCAATCATCACCATCTGGAATTTGTTCCTGTCAACGCCTTCCGCAAGGGGAGTGAGGGTGAAATCGTTTACATTAACTTCGAGAGAAGGATCAACTGTCTTGTAGAAAAGGGGATTTCCCGAGGCTGAAAGCGGGATTTCATAGGCGGAAGGAATGACCACCCACACGAAGCGTGCCTTGGGATTCAGTTCAAACTGATAGTAGCCGTTGTGGTCGGTTTTTGTGAAGGTGAAACCGTCGCTGACTCTCAGTCCTTCAATAG
>JABUTT010000197.1 GCA_021443515.1 Bacteroidales bacterium | reverse complement strand
ATTCTTGCCGTTGTCGGGGTTATGCTCGCCCATCTTGGGATGAATCTCGCAGACGACTATGGCGATGCCCAGAAACACGTGGCAGAAATAAGGGAAACAATGCCTGAAGAGGGGTATATCATAAGAATCCCTAAATCTCCCTACCTTCTTAACGGCACTACATCGAAGCAACTCGCAGGAGCAATTTGCGTTTTTCTCGGTCTTGCCTGTCTGTGCGGACTGCCCATACTCATTATCAGGGGATGGAAAATCGCTGCCATAGTAGCTTTAGGAGCCTTTCTCGGACTAATGTACTCCTGCCGCCCTCTCCGCCTCGGCTACCACGGACTTGGTGAATTCGTAATCGGCATTATGTTCGGTCCGCTCGAAATGATGGGAGTATTCTTCGCAACCTGCGGCCTCATTACAACCGAACTCATTCTCGTTTCCTGTGCCGTGGGACTTCTCGTGATAAACATAGTCTATACCCACGCAGTTCTTGATGTGGATGGAGACGAACACATACAAAAACTCACACTCGCAAGGGCCGCAAAGACTCCGAAGAAAAAAATGTTCTGGATGTATGTATTCAACATTGTCCCATTCGTAATAGTCATAGTCGGCGTGGCACTCAGGCTTCTCCATCCTGCCTATCTCCTGCTGATTGCGATACTTCCGCTTGCAATTTTTCACATTGGCAGCGTAAGAAAATTCATCTACAACATTCCTTGTGACACTGCCCATCCTTCAAAATGGCTCGGAAACATGGCGAACTGGCAGGCAATTCTCGACTATAAGGTGGATTGGTATATGTACCGTTGGCTCGTCGCGCGCAACATAGTGTCCGACTTCTGTCTTTTCCATTTAATCATAACAGTTGCACTGATAATTATTAGAATCTTCGTAAAATGATAAAAGCACTATTTTACTTGCCTTGGTGGTGGTTTCAGGCAAAAATTCTCGGACGCAAGAAACCCCTTCAGACCGTTCTTTTCACAGGCGACCTTTGTAACCTCCGTTGCAAACATTGCAGCGTCTATAACCTCAAGAATCCGCGTATGATGAGTTATGAGGAGGTGGGAGAACATCTCCGCCATTCCTACGCAAGAGGCTCTCGTTTCGTGGATTTCGAAGGCGGTGAGGTTATGATATGGAAGGACGGCGACTATCGCATAAACGACCTTATCGACCTTGCAAAGAAAATAGGCTTCTACTCGGCCACAATCACCACAAATGCCCAACTTCCATTCGGAGACTGCAACGCAGACTCTATTTGGGTAAGTCTCGACGGCGTAGGCGGTTGCCACGACAAGGTACGAGGAGAAGGTGCATTTGAAAAACTCGAAAAGAACATCGCGCTCTCGTCCCACAAGGCGGTAAGTTTCAATATGGCGGTGAACACGCTCAACTGGGAGTCTATGGAAGACACTATTCGCTATGCTGCTCTCAACAAGCACATCAAGTCCATTTCCATTAACTTCCACACCCCATTCCCGGGCACAGAATATCTCGCCCTTGACAAGGAACTCCGCAACAAACTCATCGACAAGGTTATTGAGTACAAGAAGGCAGGCTACCCTATAATGAACTCTGTGAGCGGTCTCAAAAGGATGAAGGACATGAACTTCAAGCGTGACTGCTGGGTTACAGATTTTGTCTATCCTGACGGCACAGAAGACCTCTGCCTTGGCATAAAAGACCCGTCAATATGCGAAAATTGTGGTTTCTGTATGGCAGGAGAGATGTATTCAGTCTTCCACCTCAAGCCAGACACAATCCTCGCAGGAATGAAACTCCGCGTAATCTAAGGGATGAGCGAATTCAAGAAGTGGTTTCTGATGATCAGGCCGTTCACTCTGAGCGCAAGCCTGTCACCAGTCATTGTAGGCCTTTTTGCAGCCTCACAGCAGGTGCATCTGGACGTGTTCTCGGGTATAATCACTGCCCTTGCAGCAATGTGTCTTCAGGTGCTGAGCAATCTGGTCAATGACTACTGGGACTACAAACGAGGAAACGACGGACCTGACCGCCTCGGCCCCGTGAGAGCTGTTTCAGCGGGCACTGTCACACCACAAGCCCTCAAAATTGCAATATACATAACAGTCGGGCTCTGCGTGCTGTTCGGCTCCTATCTCATAGTCATCGGAGGCTATCAAATCCTTATTATAGGCATTCTGTCAATGCTTTTTGCCTGGCTCTATTCCGCCACATCCCACTCACTGAGTCACCTCGG
>JABUTT010000065.1 GCA_021443515.1 Bacteroidales bacterium | reverse complement strand
GCGCAGGCGTTCCATATTCTTTTCATAATTCCGGCTGGAAACCAGGAGGAAAGGGATGGATAAATGAGCAGTATTCCCAAAACGGCAAGATAAGACAACTGGAAGCCCACGGCAAAGAGTGAGTTCGGGTCTATGAAGCATAGTTGCACAAAGGCGGCAGTACATAAACATTCCATACCGTCAATGTGGCTGCCCCGAGAAGTTGCCACCTCCCTTGCAAGGATGAATGCAAGCGCCCTCTGGAGCGAAGGCCCGAAGCCCGCCACACCCGAATAGAGCACGCACAAAACCACCAAAATCACACTTCTAAGCACCCTTACGGCACTGAAGGGCACTTTCTTGAAAGGCAGCAAGAAATCCACAAAAAGATAAATAATCCCAAGATGCAGACCGGAGAGGGCAAGAAGATGACTCGCTCCGCTTATGCGAAAGGCTTCAATCAGGGAAGCCTCCAGACCTCCCCTGCGTCCGAGCAGAAGGGCCGAAACCATATCGCTCCTGGAAAAATTATCATTGATAATATCTTCCATCCTGTCTCCGACACCTGACAGAGCCTCAACGAAAATACTTGATACGGTTGCTCCCGGAGCGAGAAAAGCATTGAATTCGCAAGCCATTCCGAGAGCAAAAAATGTGAGCAGAACGGCGAAGTTTTCAAAAGTAGGTGCAAATGGGTGGCTGCGGTAAAGAGATAGGCTTTTCAGCGAAACGAGGGCAGAGACTGCGCAAAGCCAAAAAGCAAGGGCAGAGCCTGTCCACGAAGAAACAACCCCCTTGAGAAGCAAGGTATGTGAAGCAAGGATGCCAAGACAAAGCGCAAGAACGAGCGCCCCTGAGGCATATTTTTCCTTTTGCATTGCCCGAAGTGAGATTATCGGGCGAACTCCCCCCGAGTTCAACGCAAAGATAGGGTATTTTTCATAATTTTAAGTATCTTTGTAATCCGTTTAATATCCTAACATTTATGATTATTCTTGTAGTAAACTGCGGAAGTTCTTCGCTAAAGTACCAGGTCCTCGATTTCAAGAGTGACGAAGTGTGTGATTTGCTTGCAAAAGGCCTTGTTGAACGCATCGGAATAGATGACGGTTGCCTTACCCACAAACCTTGCGGCAAAGATCCTTTCATTGTAAAGCAATATATATCAGACCACACTGAAGGCATGAAACTGGTTCTGAATGCGCTTACCGACAAGACTCACGGAGTGCTTGCCTCTCTCGAAGACATTGAAGCTGTGGGTCACAGGGTGGTGCATGGTGGAGAAGAATTCTACTGCAGCGTGCTCATCGACGAAAAAGTAATCAAGGGTATCGAGAAATGCTCCGACATTGCACCTCTCCACAACCCCGCAAACCTTCTTGGCATCAAGGCTGTAACATCAGTGCTTCCGCAGGTTCCACAGGTAGCCGTATTTGACACAGCATTCCACCAGACAATGCCTGCCTACGCCTACAGATATGCAGTTCCTGCAGAATATTACGAAAAATACCGTGTGCGCAAGTTCGGTTTCCACGGCACATCCCACAAATTCGTGAGCGCAAAGGCCGCAAAACTCGCCGGAGTTGACCTCAATAACTCCAAAATCATCACCTGCCACCTCGGAAATGGCAGCAGCGTGACTGCAGTCCACAACGGAAAGAGCATCGATACATCTATGGGTTTCACTCCGCTCGACGGTATGATTATGGGTACACGCGCAGGTGCAATTGACGCAGGCGCAGTTACCTACATCCAGCAGAAAGAGGGCCTCAACGCCGCCCAGATTGACACAATACTCAACAAGAAGAGCGGTTTCCTCGGACTGAGCGGAATTTCATCGGATGCACGCGACCTCGGTCAGGCTGCAGATGATGGCAACCAGGCTGCGAAACTCACTCTCAAGAAACTCAACTACGACATCATAAAACTCATCGGAGCATATACAGCCGCAATGAACGGAGTTGACCTCATCGTCTTCACAGGAGGTATCGGCGAGAACAATGCACGTCTGCGTCGCCGCGTATGCGAAAACCTCACCTATCTCGGAATCGAGTTCGACTACGAGGCAAATGACTGCCGTGGCAAAGATGCAATCCTCTCACTCCCTTCATCTAAAGTCAAGGTTGCCGTAGTAACCACAGACGAGGAATATATGATTGCAAAGGACACTGTGGCCATTGTCACAGCCGAAGACTAAAACATTTCGTCGGGAAAAGAGACGAGATAAACCTTCTCGGTAGC
>JABUTT010000094.1 GCA_021443515.1 Bacteroidales bacterium | reverse complement strand
GCAAAGGAATATGTCAAGAAAACATACGGCAAATATCCTCATCACAGTTACTTCACAGGCTCTTCGACAGGTGGTCGTCACGCCCTTCAGGTGGCCCAGAAATACCCTCAGGACTACAATGCCGTATTCAGCGGCTGTCCTGCATGGCACAACGACATTTATGTGCCTGCACGTGCCTGGGGACAGGTTGCAATGAAGGAGGCGGGACATTATCTCAGCCCTTCAAAGGTTAAATATGCAAAGGATGCCGTCATCGCATTCGAGGACCCTAAAGATGGTCTTGAAGACGGCATTGTGAACAATCCTTTTGACATTACTTTCGACATATTCTCACTCGTCGGCACAAAGACTCCCGAGGGCGAAATTTTCACTGCGGAAGATGCTCAGACCATTAAGGACATTTGGGCAGGCTGTCCTTACGAGGGTGGTATTCTCTGGTACGGCTTCACTCCAACCGCTTCATATCACAGGGTGGCAAAATGCGAAGGAGAGCCTCTTAAGGGCGTTATGGAGCCTACAACTCTCGGCAAGTTCCGTTACGGCATCACCTTCAATCCCGAGTTCGATGTGGATGACCTCACTCGCGAGGTATATGTTGACGGAGTTCTCAAATTCTACAATACCGTTTCGCAGGAAATGAGCGCAACACCTGACCTTAGCGGCCTTCGCAAAAGGGGAGGAAAACTCCTGATTATGCACGGACTTGACGATGATATGGTGCCTCCGGGCTGCTCTATGCGCTATTATGAGGATGTCTGCAAGGCTGAGGGCGGCTATGAAAAAGCTGCCGAGTTCACCAGATACTTCCTCGTTCCGGGCGTAAACCACTCATTCAAAGGCCCAGGAGCAAACCTCCGCAAAGATGAGGTTGCCATCCTCATAGACTGGGTTGAAAACGGCGTTGCACCCGACTCATTGGTATTTACAAAGAAGGACTTCGGTTCACGTCCGTTCTATCCTTATCCATACACCACAGAGTATGTTGGCGGAGACATAAACTCGCCGTCAAGTTTCCGCAAGTCGCTTTCTGCAAAGGACAGCTATTTGAAGGAAGTCGGAAAGGTTAAATGGTACTAAAACTGAATACCATCACGTTTTTATAGAGTTTGCCGGGGGACAGTACCGAAGAGGGAGCCTCCGGCATATTTATGGCATTGGGGTAGTTCTGACACTCGATTGCCACGCCGTCATTGTCGTCATAGCCTCTTCCTGCCTTGTTTTTTGGACAGCCGCTGAGATAGTTTCCCGTATAGACGATGGCGGCTTTTTGGTTTGTGAAAACGGTGAGAGATCGGCCTGAAGCCCTGTCAGTGAGAATCGCACCGGGGGTAAGTTTTGGCCAGGCCTCCTGGGGAGCGTCGATGTCCTGAATGCAGAGAGGACTGTTTACGGCAGCATCAATAATCCAGCCTCCGTCATATCCCTTGCCATATTTCACGGCAAGACAGTCATAGTCGTCAATTCTTTCCCCAATTTCGTGATGCTCGAGAAAATCCACTGCCGTACCCTTCACCGGAGCAATTCCCACAGGGATAAGGTTTTCGTCCGTAGGCAGATATTGTGAACAAGGAAGTTGGAGTTCGTGTTTTCTTATAGAGCCTGAATCATGGCCTGCAAGGTTCCAATAGGCGTGGTTTGTCATATTGACAATTGTAGATTCCTTCGTTTCTCCCGTAATCTTTGCCGAAATTTCAAGGCGAAGATTGTACTCTTCATCTATTGAGTATCTTGCCTCCACAGCCAAAGGGCAGGGATAACCGCAGTCTCCTTCAGGCGATTCAAGAGAGAAAACAACCTCTTTCTCCGTGGCGGACACCACATTCCATATCCTGTTCTGGTAGCCTTCAGGACCGCTGTGAAGATGATTCGGTCCATTGTTTATGCAAAGTTGGTATTCCTTTCCGTTGAGAGAGAATCTTCCTTTTGCAATGCGTCCTGCAATTCTTCCCGGAATCTTGCCCATACAGGGACCATCATTGAGATAGTTGTCTTGGCTTGGGTAGCCGAGCGCAACATCGGCAAATTTGCCCTCTTTATCGGGAGCGAAAACGGATATGATGCCTGCACCAAGCGGGCTGAGAACGACCTTAAAGCCTTTTGAATTTTCCAGTGTCAGCATAGAAAACGTAGATAATATGTGGTGAATCGTTTACAAATTTATCATTTTTTATAAAGAAGCTGTTTAAATTTGATTCAAATTTTTATTTATGGAATATTTTGCTCATTGCATT
>JABUTT010000245.1 GCA_021443515.1 Bacteroidales bacterium | reverse complement strand
AGCAAATGTTTCTTCAGGCGTAAATCTCGGGCTCTTTGACACTGACACGATGGAGTATGTGGATGATGTCCTCGTCAGCGGGGATGTGATGATATTCAGTTTCTACAAGAAGGCAAAGGACAGAAGGCTGGAAAGGGCGAGAAAAGTAATCGCCACGGCATCTGAGGAAGGCTTTACTCCATACGTGGTTTCTTCTACCTTGCAACCTCTTGAAGAAGCTCTCGGAGTGGAGAAGGTCTATTCTGCCGACAGAAAGACCCTGCTTACCCTGAACCGCAATTCCGGCGGCGTTACGGTAATATCTGACGGAGTCATCGTTCACAAATGGGCTCCTGCGGATTATCCCGATGCAGATGAGTTGAGGGAGATAAAAAACAAAGAAACTGAGGAGAACATCCTCAGTTACATTGCAGGCAGGAAAATCTGGTCTCAGATTTTTATGTTGTTGATTCTTACCTTCTTGATTATTTACTAAACCGCTCTTAGAGCAACTCCTGAAGGCGTTTTCTGAAGTTCGGAATTGTGCGCAGGCGAATATCGCTTATGAGTATTCTCCACGCCCTTATGGCATCGTGTGTCACTACGACTGCAGGTGCGATGAGAAGGAGCGTTCCGAGAGCGCAGTGCCAAGGCAGGAAGACAAAGAGAAGTATTGCATAGATGAGCAGGAAGACCGGCCAGGTGAGGAGAACTCCACATCTGATAGAGTTCCTGAATGCCTTGTCCTTCATCTGTCTTGCGACCTTTTCTCCGATGAGAGTTACAGGAGAAGAAAGCAGTGCGCAGGCAAGGATGTAAGGGGAGAGGATGATGGTCAGAATGGCGCGGAGAATGTGAACTCCGAAAAGTTTCCTGTGGGAAACGCTGACCATATCCACATCTTTCTCGATGCACTCCTTTGCAAGAGAATCTGCCTTTGAGAGCAGTTCAAGGGCCTTTTCAGGCTCTGCCTCGCGAAGGGATGCAATCTCTGCTGCCACAGCCCTCTTCTGCTTTAGAGCTTCTACCTGGCAGAGCGACTCCGAGCGTGCTGAAGCGATGAGATAGGAGGCATCATACCACTCGTCGTTAGGGATGTAGAGTATGAGTTCCCTTATCCTTTCTGTGAGTTCAGCCTTTAATTGGTTAATAAGCACCGGGGCTGGAGTGTCGGGATTCTCAGCCTTTACTGCAGTTATGTCTATTGGTCTTCCGTAGGTAATGAGAAGATCGTTGCGGAAGTGGAAATAATCTGTGTATTCGAGGCCTATCGGCTGGATGTAGAGTTTGTCGTCAAAGTTCTCGAGAGTTCCGAGAGCAATACGGAATATGCCCTTGCCTAAAGGAAGCATCGAGTGTTTTGCCTGATGCGCTCCTTCCGGCATAATGCAGAAAGGCATGCCGTGACGAAGTATTTGGATTGAGTTTTCGATTATTTCATCATTCTTCGCTACTTCCTCAAGTCCGTCACGCTTGCGCATTATAGGCATTATCCTCAGGAAAGTGAGGAACTTAGCAACCTTTGGATTGCGGAAGATATCGGCTCTTGCCACGAAACAAGTCGCCCTGTGTTCGCTTCTGAGAATGACGAGCGCATCCATCAGACAGTTTGCGTGGTTGGGAGAATCGATGATTGACCCGTCTTTTGGACAATTTTCGCGTCCTATGACCTTGAATCTTCTGTAGGATGAAAGAACAGCGGCATTCACATACCACCTGAACACAGTGTAGCCAAGGTCAGGGTCGTAGATATGTTCTCTTGCCATATTATTTCTCGTCTTTCAATTTGGCATTCTTGAATATGGTTGCAACGGTAAGACCGCTGATTATGTGCCATATTCCCCACCAAGCGGTGATGAAGAGCATACCTCCGTAAAATCCACCCCAAACTTCAGGAGGGAAGATTTTTGGATTGAACAGAAGGAGAAGTCCAAGTCCCGAGTTCTGAATACCTATTTCGATGGTGAGACTTCTACGGTCACGCTGAGGGCATTTGAAGAGAGTCGCTCCAAAGAAACCTGTAGATAGCGCTGCGAAATTGTGGAAGAACACGATGATAGCCACGAAACCAATGTACTTGATGAAAAGATCCCAGTTGTTTGCAAATGAAACACCAACCATTGCAATGAAGACAAGGATTGAGAAGTACTGGAACGGCTTTTTGATTTTAGCGGCTGCCTTTGGCCACAAATCTGTGAAAAGCATACCGAGAACAATAGGAATACCGAGAAGTATGAGTACCTGGAAGAATAT
>JABUTT010000135.1 GCA_021443515.1 Bacteroidales bacterium | reverse complement strand
GTTCCAAGGCTTTGATGAAGCCACGAGGTCAAGATAGTATGTCGGAGGGAAGAACTCGAGAGGGTCTCCTTCAGGACGGCTCTGGTCGATGAGGAACTGAGCGGCATTGCGCGCTATGAGCAAAGCCTCTTCCCTCATATTCGGGAGGTTTCTTGCAATTGTGGACTCAAGCGAAATCAAGGCTCCGATTATCTTGTTTGGATAGGTGTAGTGGCTGTAGGACATATCCGGAATTGTAGATTCCTTCCAAGACTGGGTTGCCTTGCTGTTATGGATGTAAAGCGCAGCCAGCATCGCCGCCTCACGATATGGACGTACATTCGAGTTATATGGTCCGCAGAACGGGAAGTCGCGAAGGAAAGTGCGTGTGTAGGCAGTGTCTATAACAACCCCATTTTCATCCCTTGCCAATATCGTCAAATCCACATTTGCAGGAGGAATTGAGGCCCAAATCGGAGAAAGGTCGGCAGTAGGATTCTTTGATGAGAAGCTCCACTCCCCTTCCTTGCAACTAACCTTGAAAAGATAGTCGACAGCACCGTCCACAGCAGTCACGTCAAATGCGGGAGCGTAGGTAAACTTCTTCGAGAAGCCGTTCCAGCAAGGATTTCTTCCCTCTGAAGCAGGTCTGACAGGCTTGAGATATTCTTTTGCAGCCTGCTTATTAAGTTTCTTGTAAACATTGGTTTCGCAGCAAGAGGTCATAAAAAGACCTGCGAAGAAAAAAATGGTAAGAATTTTGAAGATATTTTTCATAACATACAAATATAGCACCTTTTATTCATTTTCGTTCGTTTTTACGAAAACTATCACTATTTTTGTACAATAAGTATATAAAACATTTGAATATGAAAAAGAGATTTCTGTTTTTACTGTCAATAGCCTTGGTTTTGGGCATGTCTTGCAAGCCGGAAGCAAATATCCCGACTCCTAAACCCGACCCAACACCAACTCCTACTCCGACACCTGATCCTGATCCTGATCCCGATCCGGAACCTGAAGTATTTGGCAACAAGGTACTCTTCCTCGGCAACTCCCTCACCTATTATGGAGAGGTCATCGTGGATGTAAGTGGTTCTCCTACCCAGACGGAAGGCGTTTTTGCAAAAATTGCAAAGGCTGACGGAAGAAGCGATATCAAGGTCACCAACTTCTGCTATGGCAGCGCAGGCTATTTTGACGGCAGAAGCAAGGCAAGTGCAGACGGACTTCCTTCAACGATGTCCAACTATGGCATTTATCAGTTGCTCACCAACCTCTATCCAAACTACTATGGCAAGGGCACTACAATGGACTCCATCTACGACCAGGACTATGTTGTGCTTCAGCAGAGAGGCTCAAATGTGGCACAGACCTATCAGCACGCAAAAAACATAATGTCCCTCTTCCCTCCTACAGTGAAGTTTTTTGTGATGACAACCCACTATGACTACATCCATTCCAATGTGATGAGCGCCAATGACAAACTCAATCAGAATGACGGAGTGGAGATTATTCCTTGGGGACAACTCGTAACCAATGTTTGGAACAATCAAATCTACGGAATGGGCTACAAGTACAAGAAAAGCGACTTCATCATAACGAAAGACAACCAGCACCCGAACTACCTCACAGGTTATATCGAGGCACTTATGACATATTGCCTCATCTTCAAGACAAGTGCAGTCGGCAAACCTTACAACTTCGTGAAGAAGACTTTCGGCTCATACTACACCGATCAGTCCGAGACCCAGTTCAACATAGTGCTTTCCGACGCCGAGGAAATGAGGAAAATACAGATTCTCATTGACGGCTACCTTGCAGGAAAGAGCATATCCGAACTTCATTTCTCCGATGTTCCCGTTTCTAAAGAAGACAATGTGCTCAAGGGGCTCACCGTCGCCGCGGACGCACATTTTGGTCCTTCTGCTTGGAGTCAGGCAACATTGAGCGCAATGACAGACGGCATTAAAGCCTACGGAAATGGAGCAAATTACACTGACACAAAATGGGAAGCCAGCGCAACTGCCGCAAAATCTCCTTCAAAACATTATGACATCACAGGTAAAGAGACTTCAAGCGGAAAATATCTTTGCGGATTCACAATGGACCTTGGCCAAACCGTGACAGTCGATTCTCTCGCCTACTACAACCAGCGTACACTTATGGACATCGATGGTTTTGATGTGGCCGTAAGCAAGGATGGAAGTTCCTGGACAGTGGTCTATTCGGGAGAAAAACTCGCCTCCGGATGCAAATA
>JABUTT010000096.1 GCA_021443515.1 Bacteroidales bacterium | reverse complement strand
GCGATTGAAACACCGGACATTGCAAGACCTACCTTGGTTGTGTCGAGAATGCCCTCGTTAATCATGTCGGGAGCGGCGAGGGAAAGATTCTTTCTCACAAGATAATAGCCTGCATAGCCAAGAAAAGCTCCAAGGAAGACCTTGAATCGCATGCTCTTGTAGGTTTTGTCGATTTTTTCGGGAGCCAGCGGCTCAGATGGTTTTGGTGGGTCAAAAAATCTCATATCTGTTGTTTTTATTGTTATTTCATGGTTACCTATTTCAATATCCAGTCAAGTCTAAGGTTAGATTATAACACTCCTATTCAATTTGTAAAGATAATAAAAGTTGGCCGATTAGAAGCCAACTTTCACTCATTTTACCATTATTTCTTCAGACTCTCCCGAATTTGAGAAGAACTTATGTTGTATAAACGCGTCCGCAAGAGTTTTATCTTGTAGTTTGAGTTCTCTTTAAGCAGGTCTTTCTTTATTGTTTTTATGTCAAAGCCCTGTCGGGGAAAAACCATGAGTCCATAGTCGAGAAGAAGCCTTTTGTAGTCGTGCCAGAGTTTTATGTCCGCAAGGCTGTCTCCTCCTATTGCAAGTACGGGCGCATCTGCCTCCCTCTCGGCGATTTTAGCGAGTGTGTTCACCGTATATAGCGGTTTTTCAAGATGATACTCAATATCATCAACAATAGCCTTGCGGCCTTTCAGTTTTTCCCTTACCGCAGCGAGTCTCTCCTTCCCCGTAGCATAGTTTCCCACCTTGAACGGACTCTCGGGACTGACCACCACAAGAACCTTGTCGAAGTGCTTCTCGAGATATGAAATTATCGCAAGATGCCCCTCATGCATAGGATTGAATGACCCGGGATAGACTGCTATCATTTTGCTATAAAGTCACCTATGAGTTTTTCTGCCTCGGCAAAGGCTTTCTCGAGATCGTCGTTAATCAGGATATAGTCAAATTTCGGAGCAAAAGACATCTCGAACTCCGCCTTGGCCAGTCTCTTTTCGATTGCCTCAGGGGTGTCCGTGCCACGTCCTTCGAGCCTTTTGCGCAGAACCTCTATGCTCGGAGCCTGCACAAAAACCGACAGGGCATTTTCGCCGAATATCTTCTTGAGGTTCACTCCCCCGCACACGTCAATGTCGAAAATCACAACGCTGCCGTGACTCCATATTCTTTCCACCTCACTTTTAAGTGTTCCATAGAGGCTGCCTGAATAGACCTCCTGATATTCAACAAATTCCCCTTCAGCCACCTTGCTCCTGAATTCCTTCTCCGTAATGAAATAGTATTCCTTTCCGTCAACTTCCGTTCCTCTTGGAGCGCGGGATGTCGCCGAAATGGAGAATTCAAGTTGTGGATAGAGTTCTATGAGGTGCTGTACTATCGTACTCTTGCCACTTCCGCTGGGTGCGCAGAAAATAATGACCTTGCCTTGTTTCATTTTTTAATATTCTTGCTGAATTATTGCACAAAAATAACTATTTTTGCACGATAAAAGAAACTTAAATCCAATTTATATTAACTATGGTATCATACAAAACACTCGGTCTTGTGAACACCCGTGAGATGTTCGCAAAGGCTATTGATGGCGGCTATGCCATTCCAGCATTCAACTTCAACAACATGGAGCAGCTCCAGGCTATCATTATGGCATCTGCAGAGACTAAGTCTCCTGTTATTCTTCAGGTTTCAAAAGGTGCTCGCGAATACGCAAACCAGACTCTTCTCCGCTATATGGCAGAAGGTGCTGTCGAGTACGCTAAGGAACTCGGTTGGGAACATCCTCAGATTTGCCTTCACCTTGACCACGGCAACAGCTTCGAAATCTGCAAGAGCTGTGTTGATATGGGTTTCTCTTCAGTAATGATTGACGGTAGCGCCCTTCCTTATGACGAGAACGTAGCCCTCACAAAGAAGGTTGTTGAATATGCACATCAGTACGATGTTACTGTTGAGGCTGAACTCGGTGTCCTTGCAGGTGTTGAGGATGAGGTTAGCGCAGAAGAATCTCACTACACAAAGCCTGAAGAGGTTGTTGACTTCGTTACTAAGACAGGTTGCGACTCACTCGCAATTTCAATCGGAACTTCACACGGTGCATACAAGTTCACTCCTGAGCAGTGCACAGTTGATCCTCAGACAGGTCGTCTCGTACCTCCACCACTCGCATTTGACGTGCTTAAGGGTGTTGAGGAGCAGCTCCCGGGCTTCCCTATCGTTCTCCACGGTTCTTCTTCAGTTCCTCAGGACGAGGTTGACAC
>JABUTT010000246.1 GCA_021443515.1 Bacteroidales bacterium | reverse complement strand
AGTGAGGCCGCCCTTGATGATGCAGCAGACAGAATTGCTCTCGCGCTTCGCAACAAAGGCTATTACGGATTTACGAAGAACTATATGTATTTTGAGGCGGATACCCTTCACACACGCGATTCTGCCAATTTGAAGGTTACCGTGGGCAATTACACTCGCTATGAGTCGCCAAAGGATTCTATAACCCATTCAATCTACACCTTTGGGGACGTGAGCATAACCTATCCGGAGAACTTCAAGTTCCGCGACAAGTTCCTTCAGGACGTAAACCTTCTCAAAAAGGGAGATACCTACAGCGAGACCATAGTGAACAATACCTACAACCGCTACGGCTCCCTCGGAGTGTTCTCGAGAGTGAATGTGAACCTTTATCCCGACAATGAGAATAAGACGGTCGATACAAAAATTGAACTCTCTCCTTCGAAGATTCAGGGTTTCAAGATAAATCTCGAGGCTTCTGTCAACTCCACGGGCCTTTTCGGCATTTCGCCCCAGGTGTCTTACTATCATAAGAACATCTTCCACGGAGGTGAACGCCTTTCTCTCGGCTTTGTGGGCAACTATCAGTTCCGTTTTGGCAAGAATCCTGCGAGGTCAATAGAAAACGGAGTAAATGCGGCTCTTGATTTTCCACGTTTCGTTTTTCTTCCGGCGAGACTTTTCCGCATGGAAATACCTCACACCACCATTTCGGCTTCGTACAACCATCAGTCTCGTCCTGAATACACAAGAAACATAATATCAACTACTTACAGTTATAAGGGAGTAGTCGGAAAGAGACGCCGCCTGAACTATGTGGCATCTCCTCTGAGACTGAACATAGTCAATATGTTCAATGTTGACTCGGCTTTCTTCAAGTCGATTTCATCCAATCCTTTCCTGAAGAATGCTTATCAAAACCACTTTGACCTAGGTTGCGGTCTCAACCTCTACTACACGAACAAAACCACCAGTTCACCTTTCTATGTGAGGACCACTTTCGACATTGCGGGTAACATACTCAGTCTTTTCAACCCTCTTATGCCTATGAATGCGGAAGGTCACAGGACTATATGGAACACTCCTTATTCGCAATATGTGAGGTTGGAGTTCAATATCGGTCAGACCTGGAACTTCGGTTTGGAGAATAAGTTCGGAGTGGCAATCAGGGCTGTAATAGGTGCAGGTTACGCTTACGGCAACAGTTCCGCGCTTCCGTTTGAGCGGCACTTCTGGGCTGGTGGCGCGAGCAGTTTGAGAGGTTTCCAGTCGAGAACCGTGGGTCCGGGACGAGGCTTGAGAAACAAGACTTTCGTCATTCCTAACCAGACAGGTGATATGAAGATAGAGGCGAATGTAGAGTTCCGTTTCCCTATCGTGTGGAAGTTGGAAGGCGCAGGCTTTATCGATGCGGGAAACGTTTGGACTATAAACTCCAAGAGTGCGGATGCCGCCCTTACCGATTTCAGTCTTGACCATTTCTTCGACTCGGTCGCCTTGTGTAGCGGTGTGGGCATTAGACTCAATCTTGACTTCATCGTCCTTAGGTTCGATTTGGGCTGGCCTCTCTTCAATCCTGGAGGTTTTGATAACGGCGAACACTGGGCATGGCATGCAAACAGAGTGACCAAAGGAATTGTCAAGCCGGTGCTTCAATTCGGTATAGGTTATCCATTCTAAAATCAGATATATGAGCAGAATAGCATTTTTCCCGGGGTCGTTTGACCCATTCACAGCAGGCCACAAGAACATCCTCATAAGGGCTTTGACAATGTTCGATGAGGTTGTGGTCGGAGTCGGTGTCAACATAGGCAAAAAGGGACATTACACCACGGAGCAGAAGGTTGAAATAGCTAGGGCTTCGGTTGCCGACCTCAAGAATGTGAAGGTTATTGCCTACGATTCCCTGACCATAGATTGCTGCCGTTCAATGGGCATAAAACACATCGTGCGTGGGGTACGTAACATGATAGATTTCGAAACAGAACGCAGCATTGCAGACGCCAATCGCCGCATTGCGCCCGAAATCGAGACTGTCATCATACCGACTTCTCAGGAGTATGCCCACATTTCCTCTACGGCAGTTCGCGACATCATCCGTCACGGCGGAGATACCTCTCTCTTTATGGTTCCCGGGGTCGAGTTGCCTAAACTCAAATTCTGATTCCGGAGAAAAACATTTTTGCAGTTCTATTATTTTTATTATCTTTGCAGTCCGTTTCCGGAAAATGGCGGGGTAGCTCAGTTGGTTAGAGCGCATGATTCATAATCATGAGGTCCCCAGTTCAATCCTGGGTCCCGCTAC
>JABUTT010000020.1 GCA_021443515.1 Bacteroidales bacterium | reverse complement strand
CAGATTTGGATTCGACTGCGAAGGAGTATAGCAGTGGCCTATATGACTGAGCAGAGAATACAAAGATGCCAAAAAGAAAAATAAAGATTTTTTGGAATCAAGTCTAAACAGCTTCTATTGGGCCTTTTCCATATTGAGGGCGAAAGATTCCATCAGATACTGGTGGCTGTAAGGAAGAAGAGGCTTGAGAGCTTCCACATCCTTATCGATAAGGTGATCGACATTGTAGATACCATTTTCGCGGTCAATCACGATGACAGACTTGTCCTGTGGTTCATATTTCTTGAACTCCTTGCCATCAAGTGAAGGTACGCCTGTCTTTGCAAAGTTCACCCATAATCTCTGGACTTCGTCGCATCTCTGATGTGTGAGTTCGTCGTCACGACCGTATGCTGCAAGACGATCCTTATGGTTAAATACATACTCTACATCGCAGCTGTGGAAAGAGCCTGCGAGGTCTGTCTGAGAAGGGAGGGCAAGCATATAAAGATAGACATTGCCATCGGCGCAGTATGAGTTTGCATAAACGCCGGCAGGCATGGCGAAGTCCACAATGGTGAACATTCTCTCGATGCGCTCCCATTCTTTCTCCTCAGGGCAGTTCTTGATGTATTCGTCAGACACTGCAGCGATTTCTGCAGGGGTGATGTCTTTGACAAGTTTGTAGCTGTTTGCGAAGAATTTCTCGCCCTGCTCTTCATTGAGGCCCATCCAGGTGCTGAGGCAGTAGCGTGCTTCGTGCTGAGTGTAACCCATCATGACATCGAGACCCTTTACCGAGTCTTTCCATTTTGCAACGCTTTCCTCAACTGTGAGAGGAAGGTTGACACCGTCGCGGATAGGAGCGAATGGATTTGCTCCGCCTGCAATCTCGACATAATGTACATAGATGCTGTCAGAAGGCACTTTTACAAGGTCTTCCATAGTCTTGCTTCCAGTGACGCGAAGCAGGGTTTCTGTGACGAATTTTCTTGATTCTTTAGGGAAGGTGCCGTTAGGACAGCAGCTCTGACCGATGAGTCTGTTGAAAAGACCCTTTGATGCTGCGAACAATGGGAGAGATGTGCAACTTACGCTACCTGCAGATTCTCCGAAGATTGTGATGTTGCTTGAGTCTCCGCCGAATGCCTCGATATTGCCTTTAACCCACTTGAGAGCGCAAATCTGGTCGAGAAGACCGAGAACGCCGGAATCCTTGTAGTTTTCGCCGCCCGGAACATCTTCGAAGCAGATGAAACCGAAAGCACCGAGACGATATTCGATTGTAACGAGTATTACGTCAGGGTTGTTGGATATGAAATCTTCTCCGCGATAGAGTTCATCGGATGCAGACTCGTGGAGGAAGCCGCCACCGTGAATCCAAACCATAACAGGCTTCTTCTCATCTGTTTTTTCGCCTGAAGTATAAACATTGAGGTAGAGGCAGTCTTCGCTTACATCTTCATTATCAAAGAACTGGATAGGTTTCTTTGCGAAAGTGTAGGCTTCATAGACTTTGTCGCTGTTTTCCGGAGCAACAGGCGCTTTCCAACGGAGTTCTCCCACAGGAGCCTGAGCGAATGGAATACCACGCCAAGCGCGATAGTCTGCGTATTCTTTTCCTACGAAGATACCATTTGCACATTTTACTGCAAGTTCATTGTTGTAGTCGGCAGTGGTAATCTCTTTGTTAGTACCCCTGTTAAGTTCAGGGTGGGTAGTCTTGTCGTTTTTGATTGCAGAAAGTTCCTCGAATGAAGGATTTTTCTGGGCATTTCCACATCCTGCAAGAATGACAATGCAAAATGCGATGGATAATGTCTTAAGGTTCATATTTGAAAGTATAGTTAATGTATGTTATAGTCCGTTTATTTGAGTATAGCCTTAGCAAGTTCCCTCATTGCAGGGATGTCGCTTTCCTTCATTCTTGAGTGGATTGTGACAACAGGCTCTACAATCTCGATTTCCTTCATTGTAGAGAGCATTCCCTTGATGGTCTTTGCTGCAGAAGGAGCCCAGGAACCATTTTCGAGTATGCCCACGCGGCGTTTCTGCCAATCCTTCATCTGGAGGGTGTGGAGGAAGTTGTGCATAGGAGTAAACACTCCTGCATCGTATGAAGCGGCTGCAAGTATGATTTTGCCGTATTTGAAGGCATCTTCAACTGCCTCAGCAACATCGTCTCTGCTCAAATCTGAAATGCTGACCTTAGGAGCGCCGTTTTCCTTGAGGATTTCCGCAAGCCTTTGCGCTGCCTTTGCCGTACCACCGTGAATTGAGGCGTATGCGATGAACACTCCCTCGGCTTC
>JABUTT010000231.1 GCA_021443515.1 Bacteroidales bacterium | reverse complement strand
GTAGCGGCAAACGCCATCGCAATCGTAGGTTCAAACCCTGTCAGCGGAATGACACTTATGACCCTCATCCTCGCCAGCCTCATTATGGTTGCCGTAGGCCTCAACGGAACTGCCGGAATGGTAGCCTCGGCTATTATCGGAGGTGTTGTTTGCACCGCACTCAGTATGGCCGGAGGCTTCATCACCGACTTGAAGGTGGGCTATTGGATTGGCACAACACCAGCAAAGCAACAGTCCTTCAAATTCCTCGGCACACTCGTGGCGGCAGCTACCGTAGGCGGTGTGATGATGATACTCAACAAGACCTACGGATTCACGGGCGAAGGCGCTCTCGTTGCTCCTCAGGCAAACGCAATGGCAGCAGTAATCGAGCCTATGATGAACGGAGGTGGAGCGCCTTGGTTGCTTTATGGAATAGGTGGAGCAATTGCCATCCTGCTCACTCTAATTAAAATTCCGGCTCTTCCTTTCGCCCTCGGTATGTTCATTCCTCTTGATCTCAACCTTCCTCTTCTCGTAGGTGGAGCTATCGCCTGGTATGTTCAGAGTCGAAGCAAGGATGCACAGCTCAATACGGCACGCTTCGACAAGGGCACGCTCATCGCTTCAGGCTTCATCGCAGGAGGCGCCCTTATGGGTGTGGTGAGTGCCATTCTCAAATTCGCAAACATCAATCTCAGCATACCTGAAGGACCTTGGACAGAGCCTGTCGCCCTCATCCCTTACATAGGTATCGCAATATATATGATTGTCGCATCATTAAAAGCAAAAAAGGACTAAGTTATGGAAGCGATTCTCGATAAATTTCTTCGTTACGTCTCATTCGACACACAGTCTGACGAGAACAGTGAGAGCCAGCCGAGCAGCAGCAAGCAACTTGTTTTGCTCCAGGCACTTACAGATGAACTCAAGGCTCTTGGCATAAAGGCGGAACTGGACGAATATGGTTATGTGATGGCCACTATTCCGTCCAACTGTCCGGACAAAGACATCCCGGCCGTGGGCTTCATCGCACACGTGGACACATCGCCCGACGCAAGCGGCAAAGACATCAAACCACAGATTATCAAGAACTATGACGGAATCTCGGATATTCCCCTCAAGGGCGTACCCGGACTTGAACTCAGAGTGGCTGATTTTCCGGAACTTGGCGACTACAGAGGCCAGACCATAATTACTACAGACGGCACAACTCTTCTCGGAGCAGACGACAAGGCCGGAGTTGCAGAGATTATGTGCGCCGCCGAGTGGATAATGGAACATCCGGAGTTCAAGCACGGCGAAATCAAGATAGGTTTCACTCCTGATGAGGAGATTGGCAGGGGCGTCGTGAAGTTCAATGTTGCAAAGTTCGGGGCCAAGTATGCCTACACTATGGACGGTGGAAAAATCGGCGAACTTGAGTATGAAAATTTCAATGCCGCGGCAGCCACAATCACCGTTCAGGGATGCAACATCCACCCGGGTTATGCAAAGGGAAAAATGGTGAATGCAATGAGGGTTGCAATGGAATTCAACGACCTTCTTCCAAAAGAACAAAAACCTGAATATACTTGCGGCTACGAGGGATTTTTCCATCTGATTGCAATGAACGGAACAGTAGAAAATGCCTCAATTTCCTACATAATCAGAGACCACGACATGGTGCTTTACGAATACAAAAAACAGGTCGTGAGAGAAATCGCGGAATTCCTCAACAACAAGTACGGAGACATCGTGAAAGTGGAAATAAAGCACCAGTACTACAATATGAAAAAAGAGGTTGAGCCTCATATTCACATTGTGGAAAAAGCTGTCAAGGCGATGGAAATGGAAGGTATCAAACCTCTCATCCAGCCTATCAGGGGAGGCACTGACGGAGCCAACCTTTCGTTTATGGGACTTCCTTGCCCAAACATCTTTGCAGGCGGCCACAATTTCCATGGAAAACTTGAATTTGTACCTCTCGAAAGTATGGAAAAAGCATCCAAAGTCATCCTCAACATTATAGGTCTCTTCGCTGAGGCCTAAGGAGCCTTTACAACCTATCAGATAAGACAGAAAAATCGCTGCAACTTTTGTAGCGATTTTTTGTTGATGAGCTACAAAAAAAGGACTTGCAACGAGTTACAAATCCTTTTGTGCCCGGAACAGGAATCGAACCTGCACGCCTTGCGGCACACGCACCTGAAACGTGCGCGTCTACCTATTTCGCCATCCGGGCATACGCAGTTTCATTTTTGCTCTGCAAAGATAGAAAATAATCTTAGAAGCTGTTTAAATTTGATTCAAATTTTTATTTATGGAATATTGTTGAGCAGATTTGGATTCGACTGCGAAGGAGTA
>JABUTT010000191.1 GCA_021443515.1 Bacteroidales bacterium | reverse complement strand
CAAGGTGAAGATGTAATTATCCCGGTCTCCTCAGGGTGTAAGGAATAAAGGGGAATTGTTTTCTTTGCTCTATAAGATATAAAAAGAGACGCATTAATTACGATGCGTCTCTTTTTATATTCCTTTTCAGTTCGGTGGCGAAGGGGTTTTCTGAGAGGGGCTGGTTTGAGGCGATGGCAAATTCGATGGTCGGGAAATTATAGTTCCTGAGTTGTTCCATGAATACTCGTGCTACGATGTCTGAGGGATTGTGGAATGCTCCGCAGCCCCAGGCGCCAAGTATCAATACTTCGGCCTTTTCTTTTGCGGCTACATCAAATATCTTTTTGATTCGTGAGGTTATCTGTGCCTCATAATCGTTAGGCATTTGGTTTCCATGCCAAAGTTCGGGTGCCGCACAAGTTATGACATCGACAGAGTACCAATCCGTCGGGTTCATCATCTTTGGGTATATCGGGTCTGTGCGTTCATCCGTTTTGAACACAATCACATCGGGCGTGTAAATCAGGTCGTCATTGCCCATGTGGTCCATCTCGCGAGTCTTGCGAAGATGTCTGTGTTTTGCATAAAACTCTTTCTCCATAGCCTTGAGGCAAGGATAAAGCGTGGAGCAACGACATAGAGACTCCTCCTGAGCGCCGGCAGTGAATGGTGAACCTCCGATGTTATGGTTATTGGCAAAGTTCAATACTGCGGTTTTGGAGCCTTTATAGCCCTTCGCTGCCTCAAAACTTCGTTTACCGGAAATCACAATCCGGGTATTGCATTGCTCGGTCTTTGCCCGGCTTATATCGTCTTCGTGCGATACCATGAACTGCCGAGATACCGAGCTCTGTATCGCTTTCTTAAGTTCGGGTAGGCTTTCACACTGCTTAAGTGTGTCGCTCATTACCTCATAATTCAATTCTCTGTAATTCATTATTTAATAGTTACCGGGTTTTTTCTCGCACGAGGCGAGAAGAAGCCCGGCAATGATAATATTGAAAAGTTTATTGAGCATCCTTTACACAACGAACAGAGTAGCCGAGGGCACGGAAGCCGTGAGAAAATTCGATATAATTTTCATTGAAGCGTGCATAGTGGGAGTATATTGACTCATTAGCGTGAGGCTTAGAGGTCCAACAAGAGCATTCATCTCCGAATCCAACAGGAATACCATTGTATGCTGCACGACCGCCTACGGCAGGGAAGAATACTCCTTTACCGGCAGTCTTATCGGTGTTCTTACCAAAGAACTCGGCACCTTCATAACCGCTGTTTCCTGCGTATGAGGCGTTCCTAACCCAACCAGTCTCTCCATTCAAGCCGGAAGTGAGAATATCATATTCCTCTGGGGTAGGAAGTCTCCACCCGGTAGGGCAAGGACCGTTATCGTTATTCCACTTATCGGTTGTTGTACCGGTGATTACTTCTGATGAAGGCCAGCTGCTTACCTCATCGTCATAATAGACAGCAACAGCATTAGAGCCATAAGAAAGTGAAGAATCGCCATAACCCCACTGATACAAAAGACCCATACGGTGGTCATGTTGACCGGAAACTTCTCCAGTTGCTTCAAAACCGCAGTTTACAGGTGCCCAATGAAGATATGTGCCCGGATATTCATCGTCCATTTTGATGACGATAGATTTACCTAAATTTGTGCCATTTTCGATATAGTCAGTAGGGTGAGGAATGATTGATAATGTTGTGAATGATGTGGTTTCTCCAAAATAAATAAAATCATTATTATATCTGACGAATGGACGATAATAGTAATCTGTGTCTTCTGTAAGGCCTGTGAAAGTGAATTCCTGATTGAGAACAGATGCAGATGTGGCAATTATTCTGGTGTCGGATAAGGTAGGGGTCTGGTGAGTAGAATAGCATACACCCCACTGATAAACGGTCCAATCGCTTACAGGATTAACCTGGCAAGTGCATTTTGCTGAATTAAGAGTTATGTCGGTAGTGCCAAGAGAGAACACTGCATCATATTTTCTGAATGAGAAATATGAAGATGATGCGTTGGCAGCACCAACATTGACTTTTACTCTTGCAGAATGTTTTTGATCGATGTTGAGAAGACTCTCGTCGGTGGCTATTGCATAAACCAGGATGACGCCATCTTCAATTTTCTCCACGCTTTCAACTGAAATAGGAGTGAAGATGGATTTAGTCTGAACAGCATCGATTTTGACGGTTGTAGGGTTCTGAGCGAATGCCTGTGCAATTGCGTCTGCTGCAGAGGCAGGGATTACTTCAAGTTTGATTATTGCACTCGCGCTTGCTTGTCCCTCCCAAGTGGTGAACTTATGGAATGAAGTTGTACCGTCACTGTAATCAGGGATGAGTTCAAGCGACTGAATGCTGCCAATCTGTGCCTCGAG
>JABUTT010000176.1 GCA_021443515.1 Bacteroidales bacterium | reverse complement strand
CACACATCCTTCCACTGGCTGATTGAAGCCTCTGCTGAAAACGAACCGTTGTTGTAGTCTCTGACGATGCGGCGGAGAAGACGGTTGTCGCTCGTTGGAACACAGTTGTGGTTGTCGAGTGAGATACTTGTGAGAGTGTTGATGAAAATTTTGAAAAGTGAACTTTCAGGGACCTCAGGAATCAAGTTTGGATTCAATGCGTGAATGCCTTCCACCAGCAGGATGGAGCCCTTGCCAAGAGAAAGTTTCTTCCCGTTATACTCGCGGATACCGGTCTTGAAGTTGTATTCCGGAACTTCAACGGCCTGTCCCTTGAGGAGTTTCAGCACGTCGTTCTGCAGAGCTGCATGGTCAACAGTCTCAAAATTGTCGAAATCGTACTTTCCGTTAGGAAGCAGAGGAGTATCCACCCTATTCACGAAATAGTCGTCTGTCGAGATTGACAAAGGACGGAGACCGCAGGCTTTGAGCTGCACGCTGAGTCGTTTGCAGAAGGTTGTCTTTCCACTGGATGACGGTCCGGTGATAAGAACAACCCTGAGCGGATTTTCCTGATTTTCATATCTGCTCTGGATTTCCTCTGCAATTTTTACGATTTTCTTCTCCTGGAGAGCCTCCGCAACCTGAATAAGTTCTGAAGCAGCCCCCTTGTCTATGGCACGGTTCACATCTCCGGCATTCGTAAGTCCCATAATGATTTCCCAGCGAGTGTATTCGCGAAAAACATCAAAAGTCTTCGGCTGGTCGATGAAAGGTGCAACTTCGTCAGGCTTTTCAACCGATGGAAGGCTGAGCAAAAGGCCGTCCTGGTAGCGGTGAAGATCCCAAACTTTAAGATAACCGGCGCTTGGAACCAACGGTCCGTAGAAATAATCCACGGAATCCCCAAGTGAATAATAATCGATATAAACCTCCGAACTGGTCTCAAGAAGTTTGACCTTGTCTTCGTAGCCACGCTGCTGGAAAGAGCGAATCGCCTCTTCAATCTGCACCTCGTGACGGCGGAAAGGCATATCCTTGTTGACAATTTCTCTCATCCGGCTCTTGATGAGGGCGACATCTTCATCGCTCAACGGCTCTTTGCTGTTTTTCTTGAAGTTACAGTAGATACCGTTGGCAATCGGGTGCTCGATGTACATTCGACCGGGAATGACGTCAGCTGCCGCCTTGCAAAGAAGAAATGTCAAAGATCTGGTGTAAACCCTCATTCCGCTACAATCTCTCGCATCAATGAATTCCACATCGCGATTGTTGTAAACCTTGAATTTAAGGCCTTGGGAAACATTGTTTACGCGTGCAGAGATTATGTCGTAGGGCTTGTCGAATTCAAATTCGTTCACGACCTCACTGAGCGGAGTGCCTGCTACAAAACTTTTGCTTGTACCGGAGTTCTTACAATAGATCTGGACCATCGGTTAGAATTTTAAGTCACAAATATAGCACTTTATTTCTTTTTTTGCTAATTTTGTGGATACGATTATCAAGTATGAAAAAGAAGAATATCATTTTTGATTTTGGGACGGTAATTATCGACTGGAATCCACATTATCTGTATGATGAATGGTTCGGCGACAAGGAAAAGGCCGAATGGTTTCTCAATAATATCTGCACATTGGAATGGAACTTTGAAATTGACGGAGGAAAACCCTTCCGTCAGGCTTGCGAAGAACTGAAAGCCATATATCCCGAATGGGCAGAGGAGATTGACCTGTATGACAAAGGATGGTGGAGAATGCTCAGTAGGGTTGACGATAAAATGGCAGCTTTTATCAGACATCTGAAAGATGAAGGCTATTCTCTGTACGGACTTTCCAACTGGTCCAGAGAGAAATGGGAAATAGTCTATCCCGTATCCAAAGTATTCCACTATCTTGACGGCATCGTGGTTTCCGGACTCGAAAAGGAGAGGAAGCCTTTCCCCCCACTCTACAACATTCTTTTGAACAGATATAATCTTGATCCGAAGGACTGCATCTTCATCGACGACCGCCAAGAGAACATTGACACGGCCATTGCTCTCGGCATTGACGGCATCCTTTATGAAAGTTTTGAAGGCGTCATTGAAGAACTCGCAAAGAGGGGCATAGAATAAGCCCAGAAAAACTTGCAAACAGAGATATACTATGAAGCAATCTATAAAACAAGACCCGCGCAGGAACGCCTTTATGCTTGATGGAAGTTTTGCCGGGCAAGGCTATGACTGGTGGTGGCATTCATTTACGGGTGTCAATAAGGCAACAGGCGAAGAAAAGGCATTCTTCATTGAATTTTTCCTCTGCAATCCCGCTCTCGGAGGTGCTAAACCTGTCTTTGGACAACTTCCAGAGAACAAGGCAAAGGGCATTAAGCCTTCATATCTCATGGTTAAGGC
>JABUTT010000119.1 GCA_021443515.1 Bacteroidales bacterium | reverse complement strand
ATAGAAATGGAACATATCTCTTCCACAGCCAATCCAAAAATCAAACGTCTTTGTGAGTTGCAGGCTAAGTCCAAAGCACGCAAAGATGAGGGAGTTATGGTTGTGGAAGGAGAAAGGGAACTTTCAAGGGCTATCGCCGCAGGGTGTGAGGTTGAGACGGTTTTTCTCTGCCCCGAAATTTGCGGAAATTACAATGGCAGGGTGGATTTTACCGTATCTCCCGCCGTATATGAAAAAATCGCATACAGAGGCTCTACAGAGGGGGTCATAGCCATACTCAAAAGCACAGAGAAGCAACTCAAGGACCTTGAGTTGCCGGCCGCACCGCTGGTGGTTGTCGTTGAAAGCGTTGAAAAACCGGGGAACCTTGGTGCCATCCTCCGTACCTGCGATGCGGCCGGCGCGGATGCGCTCATAGTCTGTGACCCGCTCACCGATCTCCACAATCCAAACCTCCTCCGCTCCAGCCTTGGAGCAGCATTTACAGTTCCGACTGTCGCCTGCACTTCTCAGGAAGCAATCGCCTGGCTGAAGGCCAATGGAATAAAAATATACACAGCACAGTTACAAGACTCTGCCGTGTATTATAATGCGGACTTCAAAGGTCCGAGCGCCATTGTCATGGGCACCGAATCGACCGGACTTACTGACGTTTGGAGGGAGGCTGCAGATGCTCACATTCTCATCCCTATGCTCGGCACAGTGGATTCACTGAATGTTTCCGTTTCATCGGCTATCCTCATCTACGAAGCCGTCCGTCAAAGAAATCTTTAGAAAGGCAAATCGTTTTCCACTTCCTCCACAGGTTGTGGAGAAGGAGCAGGTGCGACCTGAGCAGGCTGCGCTACCGGCTGAGCGGCAGGAGCAGGTTGCTGAGGCTGATAAGAAGATTGCTGTCCATAGCCCTCGTTCTGCGCACCATATCCACCCTCAGATGCAGGTTTCTTATCCAGAATCTGGATGTTGTCTGCAACTACTTCAGTTGTATAACGGGTGATGTTTGCCTGTGTATCCTCATAGCGGCGGGTTGCGAGATGGCCTTCGATGTAGAGGAAAGAGCCTTTGTGGACAAATCTCTCGATAGTGTCAGCCAGGCCTCTCCAAGCCACGATATTGTGCCACTCTGTCCTCTCCTGTACGATGCCCTCACGGTCACGATAACGCTCTGATGTAGCGAGAGGGAAGGTTGCAACTTTTGTATTATTCTGGATATTCTTATCAATGTAACGAACGTTTGGATCTTTTCCCACATTTCCAATCAAAAATACTTTGTTTAGCGACATACTCTTAAAATTTTAATGAATTACTTATTTTATCAATTGATGGCGACGTGCCGGTCAGCAGTGCAAAACCCCTAAGAGCCTGGTACAGCAACCATTTCAGACCGCCAATATAGGCATAATTTTCGGATTGAGGTATATTGGGGTGCATATAATTTGCTTCTATTATTATGACACCTTTTTTCAAGACTGAAAAATTCTCTATGCAAGGATGGTAGAGAGGCAAGGTATAAATGATACAGGAAACCTGAGGAAGAACTGAGGGAATTTCATCCAAAGACAAAGCCTCGAAGCCCTCTTCCCCATTAAAATATTCCACGACCTTCGAAACCGTGCGATTCGCAACAAAAACCTTCTCACAGAGAGTTGCTGCAGCCCTCGATGCCGCCTTTCCCGCTCCGCCAAATCCTATGACGAGAACTTTACCCTCAACTTTTTTTTCGGAAAGGATCATCCTTACCGCATCAAAGTCCGTGTTGTAGGCCTCAACTCCGTGGCTGCCTTTCACAAGAACATTAGCCGCACCCACGATTCTCGCACTTTCATCTCTGAAATCCGCCTTTCTGCAAGCCTCAACCTTGTATGGCATTGTCACATTCACACCATCATAATCTTTCAGAAAGCGCTCAAATGCCTCTTCAAACGTTTCAGTGTCTATTATGTCATATAGAGCAGCCCCGTCCGAAGCCCTCCCGTAAGAGGCCTCAAACATTGCGGGGGAAAGACTTTCCGATATTCCCCTGCCTATAAGACCATATTTAGACATCGTTGTTTATTAGCTTTTTGCAGGATGAGTCGCGTCCCATTCAGCCTTGAACTTCTCCGCTGCCTCATATCCGTTTGCAGGAGCATTGATGATGAACAGGAGGAGAACCGCTCCGATTACTGCGCTTGCAATAATCATATAGTAGGTTGCATTCCAGCCGTAATTGTCTGCAATCCAACCGAAGAGAAGACCTGAAATTGTGGTGCTGGCATAGCCGAGAATACCAAGAATTCCATTCGCCGTGGCAGCCGCCTCTTTTGTCGCCATATTCACCGCACCGATACCGAGAAGAGCCTGAGGTCCGTAGATGAAAAAGGCAATGATAGAGAAAATTAT
>JABUTT010000099.1 GCA_021443515.1 Bacteroidales bacterium | reverse complement strand
ACAAGTGTGAATTTATTGAGATTTATTCTCACACTTCGAGCTCCAGGCCCCTTGTCTATCATAATGTCTATGACAAAATCCTCCATTGCAGAGTAGAGATATTCCTCTACAACAGGAGACAGACGGTGAATTTCATCAATAAAAAGCACATCTCCTTCATCGAGTGAAGTAAGAAGCCCTGCAAGGTCGCCGGGCTTATCGAGAACCGGCCCACTCGTAACTTTTATGCCCGAGCCGAGTTCATTCGCTATGATATGAGCCAAGGTAGTCTTTCCAAGCCCCGGAGGCCCGTGAAACAACACGTGGTCAAGACTCTCGCCACGCATCTTCGCCGCACCTATGAAAATTTTAAGATTTTCAATAGTTTTTTCCTGACCGGTAAAATCCGCAAGGTCCTGGGGACGAATAATTCCGTCCAAATCCTTATCTTTGCACTCGCTTTCGGTGCGAGGATTGAAATATGTATCCGCCATCGTCGCTTCAATAACAAAACATACAAATATATACATTTTTATTGATATTATTTGTTTGGCAAAAAATGTGGATAACTTTATTAAGTTGTTTATTTTATGATTTTTACAAAGTTTTCACAAGTGGATAACTAAGTTGAAATTATTTGAAAAGATGTGAATTTGGGTGTGGATAATCAATATAGAGAAAATAAAATCCACTAAAAAATTAAGTTATCCACACTATATAAACAAGGTTTTTACACAGATTGTGGAAAACTATATAAATATAAACTCAGTAGCCTCTGTGAAGGCTTTACTTGAGAAAAATAAGAAGGAAATATTCTGTAAGGGACTTTTCTTCTCGGCTCGTGCTGTACTTACCTCAAACATAACCGAAAAAGGAAAATATCTCGTCATTCTTCCAAATTCAGATGATGCGGAATATTTTACAAATGATTTGTATTCACTTCTTGAAGGGGATGATGTTTTTTACCTTCCTTCCCAGAAAGAGTCCTCCCAAAAAAGCAATTACAAATCCACAATCAGTGTCCAAAGAACCTCAGCCCTGCTTTCTTTAAAAGACAGTAACAAGGAAAGAACAATAATTGTTGCTTTTCCTGAGTCGGTGGAAGATGAAGTTCCTTCACAATTCACCTTATCCGAACCTGTAATATCATTTGAGATAGGAAAAGAAATCAAGTTTACATCCCTTCCTGAGATACTTTTCTCAAAGGGTTTTGAAAAAGTGGATTTTGTAAGTTCTCCTGGTGAATTTTCCTTGCGAGGAGGTATTATCGATATTTTTTCATTTGGTAATAATGAGCCTTATAGAATAAGTTTCTTTGGAGATGAGGTGGATAATATCACCATATTTGACTATAACTCACAATTGTCAAAAGAAAAACTCCAAAAAGTTGAAATCTATCCCGATTGCAGTTTTATTGAAGGTAATGGAAATAACCTCATAGACATTCTCCCGGAAGATACTATCATATTTCTCGACAATAGTGAGTTATATGCAAATTCCCCTTTTATGCAGAGAATTGATTCTTTCAGAAAGGTGTATTTTCAAACCCCTGTTGGAAAAAAATCGTCGGATGTAGAATTTCAAATAGCCCCACAACCTTCATTTAATAAGAATTTTGAACTCCTTTCAAGAGACATTGATATAAAAACCGAACAGGGATACAAGGTTTATATTTTTGGAGACAAACAGAGTCAGATAGATCGTCTCAGCGGAATTTTATCTCAAGACGGAATCATAAAGGCTGAATTTGTTGTCGGCAAAAGTCTTCACGAAGGATTTATAGATAATGAATCAAAACATTGTTACTACACCGACCACCAAATTTTTGACCGTTTCCACAGGGCGGTGATTAGAAGGACCATACAGAAAAGCGAACAACTCACACTCAACGACCTCAATTCTTTTAAGGTTGGTGACTACATTGTTCACATAGATTACGGTGTTGGTATTTTTGGCGGCCTTATAAAGAGAAAAGATGAATATGGAAGGCCCCAAGAGGCTATAAGAATAAATTATAAAGACAATGACGTCATTTTAATTTCCATTCATTCCCTTAATAAAATATCGAGATTCAAGAGTAAGGATGACACCCCTCCTACTATACATCGTCTTGGTTCAAAGATATGGAAAAGCCTAAAGGAATCCACAAAGAGAAAAGTTAAAGATATAGCAAAAGACCTTATAAATCTTTATGCTGTGCGTAAAAGTACGAAGGGTTATGCCTTTTCTGCCGACAATTATCTTTTGAATGAACTTGAATCTTCATTTATGTATGAAGATACTCCAGATCAAATGAGTGCCATCCAAGCTGTGAAAAAGGATATGGAAGATGATTGTCCTATGGACAGGCTGATATGCGGAGATGTAGGTTTTGGTAAGACAGAGGTTGCCATCAGGGCTGCATT
>JABUTT010000040.1 GCA_021443515.1 Bacteroidales bacterium | reverse complement strand
ATACCGACCACAAACTGTATCAAAAAGTTTGTTATGACTGTGACAGCGGAGAAGTCGGAGGTCTGGCAAATCTGTATGAGAAGAATGGTGAGCATATAAGCCATCGGGTCGTTGCTTCCGCTTTCGAGTTCAATCAGAGGCTTTGAATTGTATTTTAGTCCCATCTTCTGCTCGCGGAGTATGCTGAACACTGAAGCGGAGTCTGTAGATGCCATGGTTGCGGCAAGCAGGAGGCAAACAGCATATTCAATCTTGTATTCCTGTCCTGTAAATATGCAGAGATAGTAAATGAAGGTTCCTGTAAGCACCGTTGTAAGGGCAACACCCAAGGTGGCAAGAGAAATGCCTTGTTTGATTACGGGACGAATTTCATTCAGGTCGGTGCTCATACCTCCGGTGAAAAGTATGATACTGAGGGCAATCATACCTATGAATTGTGCATCGACGATGTTGTCAAACTGCACACCCACACCATCGCTTCCGAAAAGCATGCCTACAAGGAGGAAGATGAGGAGAGTAGGTACACCGACTTTCGGGGCTATTTTGCTCAGCAATATGCCGACAAAGATGATGATTGATGCAATTAGGAGGTAGTTTCCCGCGATAAAAGTCATTTTCTTTCAGTTTAGTCGTGCAAATATACTAATTATCTTCTGTTTGAGTGTAGGCGGTTGGGGACACGCCGAACTGTTTCTTGAATACGGTCGAGAAGTGGGCAGGAGTCGAGAAACCGGTCATATAGGCAATTTCCGACATATTGTAGCGTCCCTCGCGTATGAGTTCTGCGGCACGATTGAGTTTGTAGGTCTTGAAGAAGGTTGCGGGACTGTGGCCGGTGAGCGCCTTGACCTTATAGTAGAATTTCGTGCGGGAGATGTGCATCTTTTCCGTGATGCGCATAATATCCATTTCTGAGTTGGACATATATTTCTCCATAAGTTTGTAAAACTCGTCCATAAACACCTTGTCCGGTCCAGAGAGCATATCCTCGACCTTCTCGACCTCTGTGGTCTGGTTGAGTATGGTGCGGAGTTTGTCTCTGTTGTTGAGGAGAGAGTGTATGAGGGCGGAGAGATATTTTGTATCGAAAGGTTTGGTTACGTATGCATCCGCGCCGGTGTTGAGGCCCTGAATCTGGCTGTTCATATCGGCCTGTGCGGTGACGAGAATCACAGGGATGTGGCTGAGTTGAGGGTCATTCTTAACAAGGCTGCAAAACTCATAACCATTCATTCCCGGCATTATGATGTCTGAAATTATGAGGTTGGGATGTTGCTCTATCGCAAGAGGAAGAGCATCTTCACCGCTATAGGCAGCAATTACCCTGTAATCCTGCCCGAGAAGGGTTTTAAGATAGTGGATGACCTCAATGTCGTCTTCAACCACGAGCAGGAGAGGTTTGTCGTCATCTTTGGTAGTTTCGGCTTTTTTAACCGAGGTCTCATTTTGAGCTGCCGAAGCCGTGTCTTTTGCGATTTTAGGGGAAGGGGATACTATTTCTTCGGGAGCGTATGCGTCATCGCTCGATGGCAGCAAGAGTTCGAAGGCAGCACCTTCGCTTGAAGGCAGGAGGAAGAGGGCGCCGTGGTGGAGGAGGGCAAGGGCGCGTGCGTAGTAAAGTCCTATGCCAGTACCCCAGTTGTATTTGCCTTTGTTGGATTCGGTAACCTGGAAATAGCGTTCAAATATCTTCTCTGAAAGTTCCTCAGGTATGGCCGGTCCGGAATTGCTTACAATTATCTTGATGTAACTTGAGGCGCCGAGCTTGGTTTTGCCCTTGAAGGAGGAAGAATCAAGGTCGCTTACCGCTTCGCTTGCAGGCACTACATCGAAACTTAGGCTGACCTTGCCTCCGGTCGGAGTGTATTTAAGGGCATTTGACAGCAGATTGTTGACAATTTTGTCGAGTTTGTCCGGGTCGAGCAGACAGATGAAATTTCCCGCCACTCCGTCAGTTACGAAGTTTATGTCTTTGTTTGCCGCATTTATTTTGAAAATGTCGAGGAAGCCTTTGAGATAGGAAACCGCGTCCGCTCTTTCCACCTGAAGTTTGAGCGTGTCATTCTCGAGTTTGTTGAAGTCCATCATCTGGTTCACAAGTTTTAGCATACGGCTCACGCTGCGCTGGATGATGGCAAGCAGTTCCCTGTCACGACCTTTTACGGCGGCAGATGAACTGAGTTGCTCGAGCGGTCCTGAAATCAGGGTTAGAGGAGTGCGGAATTCGTGTGAAATGTTGGAGAAGAAACTCATGTTCATAAGATTCGTCCTCTTTTCCTGCTCTTTTTCGAATATCGCCATTTCGGCCAATCTGCGATTGCGTTTGACGTGGCGACGGAAATAGAATGAAGAAAGGGTAATGAATATGAGAATCAGAGAGTATAGCGTAATAGCCCACCACGAAGCCCAAGGAGCCGC
>JABUTT010000239.1 GCA_021443515.1 Bacteroidales bacterium | reverse complement strand
TGTCTCTGAAGTATAGACGCCGTTGATGCGGTTGTATGACGACATCACTGTCCAAGGCTGCGATTCCTTGACTGTGATTTCAAAACCTTTGAGATAGATTTCCCTCTGAGCCCTTGGAGAGATAACGGCATTGTTGCCCATACGGTTGGTCTCCTGGTTGTTGTAGGCAAAGTGTTTGATGCTTGTACCTACGCCATTTGACTGGATACCGCGAACGTATGCAGCCGCAGTCTTACCTGCAACCACAGGATCCTCGCTATAGTACTCGAAGTTACGTCCGCAAAGAGGATTGCGGTGGATGTTGAGTGCAGGAGCGAGCAATACGTCCGCACCATATTCGAGAACCTCGTTACCGATGGCCTCACCCACCTGCTCAACCAGATTCTCATTCCAGGTTGACGCAAGAAGGGTTCCTATTGGGAAGTGTGTACAATAATATGTATTCTCGTCATTCTCACGAAGAGGATTGATGCGAAGACCAGCAGGGCCGTCAGCAAGAACAATGGCAGGAATGCCGAGACGAGGAATAGGATAGGTTGTGCCTGCCGCGCCTGGAACAAGACTGCGGGTCTCACCCACTACAGCCTCATCGCCGCTGAAGCCTGCCATACCTGTTCCCACTACGAGATGAGCCTTCTCTTCGAGGGTCATTGCTCCGATAACTTTCTTGATAGGAGCTTTACCGAGTTGTGGAACTTCTGTGTTGCATGCAGTCATAACTGCCGCCAAGGTTATAAGTGTAAATAACTTTTTCATATTCTACTTGAAAAGAAGTGGAACAAATTCGCTAAGATAAACTCTCCAGTTTTTCCAGATGTGACCGCCTTCCGTCTCAACATAAGTATAAGGGAAGTTGTTTTCAGACAATTTCTTGGTAAACTCGATGTTTGCCTTGTAGAGGAAGTCGGTGTTTCCGCAACCAATCCAAAGCAGAGCTGGTTTCTTAGAGAAATATGTCGCGAGTTTTGTGTCAAAATTCTGGTAAATAGGAGAAATAGAAGTGTCGCTCACACCGATTGCAGCAGAGAACATACCTGAATAGTTGAAGAGGTCAGGATAGTTGAGACTGAGGTAAAGGGTGTGGAAACCGCCCATAGAAAGACCGCATACTGCGCGGCTCTGCTTCTTGGCGATTGTGCGGTAGTGAGAGTCAATGAACTTGACGATTTCAGGGAATGAAGTCTCGAAAGAACCTTCCATAGTCTGAGGAAGAGCTGTTGTAGGGATGGTGTAACCGGTTGAAGTCTCGAGTGGAGCAGCCTCCTGTGAGATATTGCCGTTTGTGAAGACGACAATCATAGGAACTGCCTTGCCCTCTGCGATGAGGTTGTCGAGAATCTGGGCTGCACGGCCCTGCTCAAGCCAGGCATTTTCGTCGCCACCGATGCCGTGAAGAACGTAGAGCACAGGATATTTGCCCTTTCCTTCCTCATAGCCGGCAGGAGTATAGACTGAAAGACGACGGTTGAAACCTGCCTTCTGGCTGTAATACCACTGCTTTGTGATTGCTCCGTGAGGCACATTCTTTACGGTGTAAAGGTCTGCGTGTCCGCCGGGAACGAGAAGTACGCTTGTGAGATTTGCTATATCCCTGTTTACAAACACATTGTTGAGGTCAAGTTCCTTCTGTCCGTCAACTATGAAGTTATAGTTGTAGAACTCGGGAGCAACAGGCTGAGGAGTGGTGTATTCCCAAATACCATTAGGGCCTTCCTTGAGGTCAACTGAACCCGGAACATCGAAGGTGCCGAAGCCCGGAACCTCAATCTTCTGTGATGGGAGGCAGTCGCCTGTGAGTTGTACCTTTACGGCCTTTGGATTCTGGTAGCGGAAAGTCACTGTACCATCTTCATTTATCTGAGGAGAAACCACCTGAGGGCCGCCCCAAAGTGCCTGCTGGGCAAAAGCTGTGACGCCTATGAGCAGACTTGCTGCGATTGTAAATATCTTTTTCATAATTCAGTTTCTATTTGAAGAGAAGTGGAGCATATTCGCTCAGATAGATTCTCCAGTTACGCCAGATATGGCCGCCTTCCGACTCATAATAAGTGTAAGGATAGCCCTTGCTGTCGAAATATTCGCGGAGATAAACGGTAGAGCCATAGAGGAAGTCTGTCTTGCCACAACCAATCCAGTAAAGTTTTGGATGTTTTGAGAACTGCTTCTTGAACTGAGCCTCTTCATGAGCCTTTGCCTGGGCCTCGTCAGGAAGACGGAGACCTGCAGAGAAGACTCCCATATAGTCGAACCAGTCAGGATATTCCTTTGAAACGGCGATTGTGTAGAAGCCACCCATTGAAAGACCCGCGACAGCCCTTGAAGATTTCTTTGCGATAGTGCGATAAGTCTTGTCGATGAAGTCCTTGATGTCAGGAAGAGCGTCCACGAAGGTAACACCTTCAGGAATTGACCTCTGTGGGCCTGCCTGCATTGAAGGAGCGACAAAACCGCAAGA
>JABUTT010000145.1 GCA_021443515.1 Bacteroidales bacterium | reverse complement strand
CTGAAAGATGCAGGGGACGATCCATTCTCAAGGGGGAACAAAATCAACGAAATAGTTGATACTCTTGCAGATATACCTGATGCAATCAAAAGGGAACTTTCCATAAGGAAGGTAAGCGAAATGTTCGGCATTTCTATCGAAAATATCGCAGACAGAGTGCGCAGGACCCGCAGGGAAGCCGCAATACACGAAGTCACAGCCGAACAACATAGAGAGGAAGGAAGGAGATACGCCCCTCAACAGTCTCAGAGCGAGGCGACAAAAACTTCTTCTCTCAAGGCTCCGCTGCCGGCAAAAGACCTTATAGAGCCAAATGAGAGAGAACTTATTGAGTACATCATTGTCCACGGTTGCGACCAGATAGACTTCGAAAATGGCAAGACTACGGTTGCAGAATATATCGACAATGAACTTATAAATGATGGTTTGGTTTTGTCCACCCCTATCTACAAAAAAACATACGACCGTTTCTTCGACTACTATGAAGAAGGGTTGAACAAAGAGCAGATTCACAACCGTCTTCTTGAAAATGAGGATGGTGAAATAAAGACCTTGGTTTCGGAACTGCTTGACGAGAAATATGAGATTACGGTTATAAACTACAAGAACCAGCTCACCGGGTCTGATGCAAGATTACGCGCCTGCATACCTATTGCCCTCGTCAATTATAAACTCAAGGTCATAAAGAAAAAGACCACTGAACTTTCCCGGCAGTTGAAAACATCTTCTCCGGAGGAACAAAATATCATCCTTCAGCAGATTACAAAACTCAACAAACTGAAGGTCAATTTAGAACGAAACAGTAAAAAAAGATAATATGTCAGAATCAAAGAGAACACTTGTCACAAGTGCACTTCCATACGCAAACGGCCCCGTCCACATTGGCCACCTCGCCGGTGTCTATGTACCTTCGGATATATATGTAAGATACCTCCGTCTTAGGGGGAGAGACGTGCTTTTTGTTTGCGGCAGCGACGAACACGGAGTGCCTATTACCATCAAGGCAAAGAAACTTGGATGCACTCCGCAAGACGTTGTGGATCAGTATCACGAAATAATAAAGAAATCGTTTTCGGGACTCGGTATCAATTTCGACATCTATTCCCGCACATCTTCCGCAACACACGAGAAGACCGCTTCCGATTTCTTCCGCAAGATGTACGAAGACGGCAAGTTCATCACAAAAACTTCTGAACAGTTCTACGACCCTGAAGCAAAGACCTTCCTCGCCGACCGCTACATCACGGGAACCTGTCCAAAGTGCGGCGCAGCAGGGGCTTACGGCGACCAGTGCGAAAAGTGCGGTTCAACTCTCAGTCCTGAAGAACTCATCGACCCCAAGTCTGCCCTGAGCGGTGCCACTCCGGAGAAGAGAGAGACATCGCACTGGTATCTTCCGCTCAACGACTATGAGAAATGGCTTTCAGAGTGGATACTCGAAGGCCACAAGGAGTGGAAGACAAATGTATATGGTCAGTGCAAGAGTTGGATTGACGGAGGTCTTCAGCCGCGTGCGGTGAGCCGTGACCTTGACTGGGGCGTGCCTGTGCCTGTTGAAGGTGCCGATGGAAAGGTGCTCTATGTGTGGTTTGACGCGCCTATAGGCTATATTTCAAATACAAAGGAACTTCTTCCACAGACTTGGGAAAAGTGGTGGAAAGAGGATGATACCCGCCTTATTCACTTCATAGGCAAGGACAACATCGTCTTCCACTGCATCGTCTTCCCTTCTATGCTCAAGGGCCACGGCGGCTACATCCTGCCTGACAATGTGCCTGCCAACGAGTTCCTCAACCTCGAGGGCGACAAAATCTCGACTTCACGCGACTGGGCCATCTGGCTCAACGAATACCTTAAGGAGATGCCGGGCAAGGAGGATGTTCTCCGCTATGTGCTCTGCGCGGACGCTCCTGAGACCAAAGACAACGACTTCACGTGGAAAGAACTCCAGCAGAGGAACAACAGCGAACTCGTGGCAATCTACGGTAACTTTGTAAATCGTGCCATCGTGCTTACCCATAAATACTTTGAAGGCAAGGTGCCCGCTCTCAAGGCAGAGCCGACCGACCTCAACACCTTAGGCAAGATTCGCGAATTCAAGGCCTCTCTCGAGAAGAACATCGAGGAATTCAATTTCAGGGAAGCGCTTAAAGAGGCTATGAACATCGCCCGCGAAGGAAACCGCTATCTCACCGAGACAGAGCCTTGGAAGGTGGCAAAGACCGACCTCGAAAGGGCAGGCAGCATACTCAATATCTGCATTCAGATTTGCGCAGACCTCGCCATAGCCTTCGAGCCGTTCCTGCCGTTCTCAGCCGAGAAACTTCGCAACATCCTGAACGTGGATATCGATGCAGGCAAGGATTATCGCGGCGGCGAAGAAGGTGCACCGAAGGTAAACCTCTATAAAGAGGGCGAAGGTGCGGCACTTCACACAAGCAGGACTGCTACCAAGGACATAGTTCTCAC
>JABUTT010000042.1 GCA_021443515.1 Bacteroidales bacterium | reverse complement strand
TGCTCAGTCATATAGGCCACTGCTATACTCCTTCGCAGTCGAATCCAAATCTGCTCAAAAATAATCTATAAATACAAATTTGTATCAAGTCTAAACAACTTCTTAAACAACTTCTTAAACAACTTCTCAGTTATTTAAGATATAAATTTCTGGATCGAGATTACCTCGGTGTTTGTAGGATGGATTCATCCGGCAGGCATCGAGGTAATGTTTTTGTGCCTTGGCTTTCTCTCCAAAACGTGAGTAGACGATAGCAAGAAGATAGTTTACAGCAGCAGTCCTCTTGTCGGGAGTCAGAGACTCAAGTATCTCCCTTGCACTTGCATTCCTGTCGAGCGACAAATATGCAAGGGCGAGATTAAAGCCCTTGTAAGGCGTAAGTAGGGCCACAGCCCTCTCGTAGTCGCGCAGCCTTATTGCCTGCACTCCTGCCATATAGACGGAATCTATCATGGTCGTATGAATAGTGTCCTTGACCATACCCTTTCGATGAAGGTTAAAGACAAAATCCACCTTGCGTAGCCTCGGGTAGAGGTATTTTTTCATATAAGGATAATATGCTTCCTTTTTCATACTCTCTTCGCGGGCGTCCGCATTTCTAATTCCACTTGCCTTTTTATAAGCCTGAGTCCAGCCTTTTGAGAGCATAAGAGAGTCATTCTCGACAAGACAGTCGAGATAGTTCCAGTTCTCTCCCTCACTGTGGCTGCTAAGGTCAATCTCAGCGTAGGCAGTCTTTGCAATGGAGGCCTTGCCGGTTTCTATGTCAATGTCATAACTTTCATCAGCCCTCGAAAGAGAGTCCCGATATGCGGCGATATAGCCCTTTATGTAAGAAATGATGGATTCTCCCCTTTTTGCCGACAGACTTCGATTATAACTCTCCCTCCCCTCCGGAGAGGCGTAGGCTGCGACTACTATGCTGTCAAGGGCGAAAACCTCATCCCCAATAATACTAGCAACCGTCTTCTTGACCTTAGACATCTCCTGTGCATTGCTGCCAAGACTCAAGTCAACAATAGATTTTGAAGGTGCAAACTCGATGTAATGGGATTCCACAGCCTCAACCCTCCTTTCAATCACCTGCGTAAGATAACGTTCTTCCTCATCCACCAAGGTTGAAAGGGAACTGATGTAGAAGGTCAGGGGCTCAGTTTGGGGAATTGTGTACAGCCTCTTGTCCTGCTCGAAGATTGCCCCCGAAAGTATGACATCCGCCTTCCTGAGCCTTGGAACAGCAGTTATTGTCTGAACATAGTTATAGACGAAGTCACCATTGACAGTCTGAATCAGCGTATCGAGACGCAAGCCCTCAGTCTTTATCGGCACTTTTACGAACTTCCGGAACATCTTTTCCTTCGCCGCTATCCTGCGATTGTTCAGGCCCAGGGCTATCTTGTTGGTGTAGTGCTCCACGGCCTCCCTTTCGGTAACTCCATAAATGGAGGCAAAGGTCTCATCCGACACAAAACTGCTGTCCCTTTTCATCGCATAAAGTTCCGGGATGTTGCGTTGCACGAAAATCTCGAGTTGTGCCTTGTCGATAAACCTCGAAGGGTCGTCCACAATACGTTCAAGCCAATTTCGATAGCGCTCGTAGCCACGAAGCTGAGCCCTGCGATAATCCCTTCCGGTTATGAGTATGGAATCAAGGCGGAGAGTGTCCTCAAGAACTCTCATCAAAGGTTGAAACCTCACCTGCCACTTGCTGTCTTTAAGAGTTTCGGGAACAATGATTTGGAAACTTATATCAACCTTGCCGTGCCGCTCGGCTACATTGCGGAAGCGGGATGTGACGACTGCGGCATTCAAGGTCTCGCTTGCCACCATCTCCCCCGACTCCGCATCCTTTACCGCCGTCATCAGATAGGCCTGTCCCCCATCCTCTCCCTCTATCTCTATGGTCTGAGAAACGCTATTTGTCTCATCTTGAGCCTCGCTATTAACGCCTCCAGCATCTCTCGCATCCTCATCGCCTCCCGAGCCTCTCTCGCCATCACATCCTGCGCTGCTCGCCTCCTGTGGCTCTTCATCACTCACAAGCGAAAGCATCGCCCCAATCTGTTGTTTTTCTATGTATTTTGCCTTTCTTGCCGTGGCGCAAGAGTACAGTGCCACCACACCCAGGCATAGTATTATAATCGATAATGTCTGTTTCATTGATTTCTTTGTTGGATTCCGACCACTACAGCGGTATGACAGGCATTTCAGCCTGCCTGCTTACGCGGAAAATTGTATGTTCAAATTCCTATTGGAAACTGCTGCCGCCGAGGAATTCGCGAAGCAGTGAAGTTGGAGGAACCTGTTTGTCGGATACAGGTCGGAAATAGTGCAGGAACTTGAGCAGACGATGAGCCTCGGTATATTCCGGACGGCTCTTCTGAATGCTTGCAAGTATGAGTTCTGCGTGATTCCTAAGCACAGCAAACTCAATGAGATATGCCGAGTTGAACATCACGTCAGCCCTCTCCTGATACGGAAGAATCCATTGTCTCTC
>JABUTT010000172.1 GCA_021443515.1 Bacteroidales bacterium | reverse complement strand
GTTTGGAACACTCATTTACCTTTATGTCGCCCTTGCTGCGGATTGACACGCGATACGCATCAGCCTCCTGCTTGATGAAAAAGCTAACCTTTACCTTGTCTATTGAAAGAGGAAGGTTCACAAAACCCTCGGTCTCGCCTTCTTCTATCTGATATTTCTCAATGTCCTTTCTTGTGAGAATCATGACGCTCACTCCGTTTCCGCTGATTTTCATCACATCCTTCAGAAGATAACCCTGAAGCCTCAGGCGGTTCTCTCTGTAGCGGTTGTAGAGATTTTCAAGTATCGCCTCCCTGTCCACTCCCCTTGCGATCAAATCCGTAGCCATTGGGAAGGTTGTCGGAATAACCGAATTTGCAAAATTGTTCGTGTCGGTCGTCAAACCTGTAAGAAGCGCGGTGCAACCCTGAAGCGGAATACGAGCGCTGTCGCCCTGAACAAATTTTGTAGCCAAGAGTATGTGATAGACATATTCTGCCGTACTCGACATATTAGGGTCACTGAAAACCAAATAGAAACCATCCGTAAGAGGCTCTTGATGGTGGTCTATCATAATCTTGGTTGACTTATAATCCTTAAACAGACTTTCAACTTTTCCTATGCGATCAGGCTTGTTGAAATCCAGAGCAAAAACCACATCCGCCTCATTGAAAGCGGCCTCAACCTCACTTCCAGCCTCGTTTTCCCCTGCGCAAACCACATCCTTGAGCGAATTTTCGTCAAAAATGAAACTGAGGGTGGAAGGCATTGCACTCGGGAGAACTATCTTGCACTCCTTGCCTATGGATTTGAGGAAAGAGTACAAGCCCAAAGAGCTGCCGAGAGCATCTCCGTCAGGATGGATATGAGTCACGATGCAAGCCCTGCAAAGGTTGCCCACAACTTGTTCAAGATGGGCTATATTTTCCGGAGTAATGTCTTTAAGTTTCTGCATGAATTGGCGTTTACGAAGACAAATGTAGCAAATTTCGAGCGAGTTTCTAAATTATTATTGCTTTTGTTAAAACAAATTCATAAATTTGCGTGATTTTAGACCTACAAAAATGAAAGTTTTCATCAAAATTCTCACATTCGTCATTCTTCCAATCGTGATTGTTCTGCTCGTATGCTTGAACATTCAGAGTGTAATGGCACCTGTAAACTTCAATAAATACAAAGACCAGAGGGAAGCTGTCGGAGTCCAGAGACTTAAGGACATCCGTACTCTTCAGGTTGCATTCAAGGGCGAAACAGGCCACTATGCATCAACTCTCGACTCGCTCGTTGACTTCTACAACAACGGCAAAATCAAGATTGAAATGCGTATCGGTTCTGCCGACGACTCAGTGGCAGTTGCCAACACAGCCCGCATCAAGAAGCGCAATCCGAGGATTACCCCTGCCCAGATGTATGAAATGTACCAGAAAGGAGAAAATCTCGTATTCTCAATCGAGACCAAACTTCCGGTTAAGGACACTCTCTTCAACAACCGTCCTAACTTCGTTGTTGACTCTCTCAAGTACATTCCGTTCAGCGGCGGCGAACCTGTTCAGATGCAGTCAACAATCAAGACTGTCTCAGGCGTAAAGGTTCCTCTCTTCGAGGCTTGCATGCCATACAAATTGCTCCTCAAGGGTCTTAACAACCAACTTCGTATCAACCTTGACTTCTCAAGGACCGACACAGGCCGTTACCCTGGTCTTAAAGTTGGTAGTATCGACCAGCCGAACAACAACGCCGGCAACTGGGAATAGTAAAACAGAAGGATGAGTCTGTTCACCACACGCTGCACCGTCATTCCTGCAGAGTATAATACTCCGGGCAAAGAACGCGAGCTCTTGTCAGAAGTGGTGACTCTTCTCTCCGGTGAGGTGGTAAGCGTCATCGAGGAAGCGGAAGAAAACGCAGTTCTCATCTATTCTCACGATAAAGATAATTCGGACCGTCCTGAGCAGCACAGACTGCTTGTGGCGGCCCGAAATGTTTCCGAACACACAAAAATTCTTGCAAGTTACGGCGAAGGCATACTCACCCTCGTAGTAAAGGATGGGGCTGAACTTCGCTTTTGCAATGCTTTTGAGGCTGTAGATTTTGTGACTGCGCTCTATTACACTTTCCTCGCCCTGTCGGGAATGCAAATCAATATAGCCGCATCCACTCTATACATCGGTACTCCACTATCCAAGGAAGACAAAATTACAGCCCTCACCTACTTCAAAAGAGTGGAATCCCTATGAGAATCATAGCAGGAACACTCAAGGGAAAGAATATCCCAATCCCTGAAAACTATAAAGCTCGTCCCACAACAGATTTTGCAAGGGAGGGGCTTTTTAACATTCTCGACAATGAATATGAATTTGAGGACCTCGCCATACTCGACCTCTTTGCAGGCACAGGCGCGATATCCTACGAATTCATTTCCAGAGGTGCGGGAAGCAGCATCTGCGTTGAAATAAAGCCAGAAAACGCAGCCTTCATCTCAAGGACGGCAGCAGAAATCGGAATAGCATCCCGCCTGAGCGTAGTCCGCCACAATGTATTCGAGTTTCTTCCTCTCTGCACAAAGAAATTCGACATTGTGTTTGCCGACCCTCCATACGCTCTCGAAGGACTTGACACACTTCCGGACAAGGTATTTGAGGCAGA
>JABUTT010000047.1 GCA_021443515.1 Bacteroidales bacterium | reverse complement strand
TCGTGAGTCACAAAGAGGAAGGTCATGCCGAGTTCCTTGTGCATTTTCTTCAACTCGAGCTGCATATCCTTGCGGAGTTTGTGGTCGAGAGCCGAGAGGGGTTCGTCAAGCAGAAGCACGTGCGGACGGTTGATGATGGCCCTTGCGATTGCCACCCTCTGTCCCTGTCCGCCCGAGAGCGAACTTACGTCACGTGTCTCATAGTCTGACATGTTGACTATCTTAAGAGACTTTTTCACCCTTTTTTCAATCTCTTCCTTAGGTGTCTTTTGGAGTTTCAAACCAAAGGCTACGTTGTCGAAAACGTTGAGATGTGGAAAAAGGGCGTAATTTTGAAATACCGTATTTACCGGACGGAGGTGAGGAGGCACACCGTTCATCTTTTCAGAGTCGATGTAAACATCCCCTTCGTCAGGAACCACAAAGCCGGCAAGAATTCTAAGGAGAGTTGTCTTGCCGCATCCAGAAGGACCGAGAATAGTTATGAATTCGCCTTTGCGGACTGTGAGGCTCACGTCAGAAAGAACCTGCTTGTCGCCGTATCGTTTGCTGACGTGGCTGATAGTGATGATGTCGTTCATTTACTTGGTACCGAAGATTCTGTCGCCTGCATCGCCCAAGCCCGGAACGATGTAGCCGTTTTCGTTGAGATGTGAATCGAGACCTGCGCAGATGATGTCCACGTCAGGATGTGCTGCCTGAAGAGCCTTGAGACCTTCCGGCGCTGCAATGATGCAGAGGAACTTTATAGAAAGCGGATTGCGCTTCTTGATTTGGGTAATGGCATCGATGGCCGAACCGCCGGTTGCAAGCATTGGGTCGAGAACGAATACGTCACGATGCTCGATGTCCTTAGGCAGTTTGCAGAAATACTCAACAGGCTGAAGGGTTTCCTCATCTCTGTAAAGACCGATGTGGCCTATCTTGGCCGCAGGCACGAGGTTGATAGCTCCGTCAACCATACCGAGACCGGCACGCAGAATCGGCACGAATGCGAGGGTCTTGCCTGAGATTTTCTTACATTCTGCAACAGCGATGGGAGTCTTCACGAGAACTGTCTCGAGAGGAAGGTCTCTCGTGGCGTCGTAAATCATCAACATTGCAATTTCGGAAACTATTCCACGGAACTGGTTTGTACCTGTGTTCTCATCCCTCAGGATGGAGAGTTTGTGCTGGATCAAAGGGTGATCCATAACTATTACTTTTGCCATTATTCTTAGGTTTTTATTTTCGAACTGCAAATGTATGTTTTTTTTAGGGAATAATACGTAGTATTCCCATAAAATTTTTGAAGAAAATTTGCACAGGTTTTTAAGGCCTTTTTTCTACTTGATTTCCTTGAGGATTTCTTTTACCTGGTCGAAGTCCGAAACAACCCTCAGACGGCCTTCTGTGAGGGATATGAAGCCTTCTTTTTCAATCTCTGAGAAGAACTTGAGAAGAGTGTCGTAGTAACCGTTTAGATTGAAAAGGATTACAGGCTTTGAGTGGATGCCGATTTGCTGATTTACGAGGTAGGAAAACATCTCCTGGAATGTGCCGAAACCGCCCGGCAGAACGATGCTGGCATCGCTCAGTTCATCCATCTTGGCAATCCTTGAGCCGAAGTCTTCCGTAAATATGGTTTCAGACAGATCCTCACGAAGAATTTCTATATTCTGGGCCTGCACCTCATTGCGTCCCCTGAAACCGCTCGGGAACACTCCTATTATGTATCCACCTTCTTCAATAGCGCCGTCTGCGAGGGCCTTCATTGTGCCTACATTTGCACCTCCGTAGATGATGGTGTGGCCCGCTTTTGCAAGCACTCTGCCCAATTTGTTCGCAGTCTGGGTATAAATGGGCTTGTTGCCGTCGGCTGCGCCCATATAGATAGATACTTTCGCCATAGTTCTACAAAGATAAAGAATTTTTGCAATTATTTTCAAACAACTTCTTATCTTTGACGGATATTTTATTATAGGTCATTATGGCAAAGAAAACCAGGAAAATAATATGGATAACCATAGGGACGCTTGTGGTCATCATCATTGCCGCTCTTATTGGAGTGGGATTTTATATGGTGAACTATTCTCTCGGCGTGGATGAAAACCGCTATGAGAAATCCGTTCTCGAGAACAACCAACTCTTCCGTCATTTCCCGGAATCCCAGGAATTTGCAATCGGCCTGAGGGAAGAAGGCATACTCAAAGACACGACAATAATTGTGAACGGGCTCAAACGCCACGCCTACTATGCAGCTTCGGAGGTCGCAGACGGCAAGACTGCTGTTATCGTCCATGGCTATCGCGACAATGCCCTCACATTCATGTTCCTTGCAAAAATCTACCGCGAAAATCTCGGCTGCAATGTGATACTTCCGGATCTTTACGGCCATGGCCACAGCGACGGAGACGCTATCCGTATGGGCTGGCTCGACCGTCTCGATGTGCTTGACTGGTGCGAATGGAGTAAAAATTTCTTCGGAGGAAATACCAGGATTGTCATTCACGGAGTTTCAATGGGCGCTGCAACCACAATGTGTGTTGCGGGCGAAAATACTCCCGACTATATCAAGTGCTTTGTCGAGGATTGCGGCTACACCAGCGTATGGGACGAATTTGCAAAGGAACTGAAGGTGCGTTTCGGTCTTCCAACCTTCCCGATTCTCGATGTTTCAGGCCT
>JABUTT010000082.1 GCA_021443515.1 Bacteroidales bacterium | reverse complement strand
TTTTCTATATCCTGAGGGGATACAGGGCCTATGACCACATCAGTCTTGTCCCAATGAACATTGTTGAGGTTGGTTGTCCCCGAGTCATAGACATCGAGGTCTATTGTAATCTCAGGGTTGTTGTGGATGGCGAGCAGGACTCCCGAGTAGAAGTCCTTGTAGTCGTTCTTTTCCTTGTTTTGCTCAAATGGGAGGAAGAGGGCTATGCGTATCCTGTTCTGAGGCTTGAAGATATTGAAAAAATTATGCTCTGTGGCATTATTTTCCCCGACTGTTTCTGTCGTGGCTGTTTCAGGAGTTTTTTCTCCAACCACATTGTTCACTATCTCTATTGCCTTGGCTTTAAGGATGGCTTCAAAATCCTTCTTGTCGGAAGGAATCTTAAGCTGCTGGCGGCTTGCGAGAACACGGCTTTTCAGGTTGTTGAACTTCATCACTACCTCTTCCTTGATGTCGTATTTCTCACAGATAGAGGTAAGGTCTTCGTACCATTTTACTATGTGTGTGACGAATGGAATCGAGTTGATGTCGAGAGTTTCCTCTTCTTTCTCAGGCTCTGCCATTGCTGTGGTGGAAGTGCTTGTAGTTGCAGCCGTTTCAACCTGTGTTGTGGCAGGGGTGCTCTTTGGAATGAGGATGATTGTGTTTGCCTTTAGGCCTTTTTGCTTCAGTCCCTCATTGACTGCATAGATTTGGTCAATGGTTACGTTGTAAGCCTTTGAAATTGAATACAAAGTCTGCCTTGGAAGCACCTTGTGGGCATAGAAACTGTAGCCGTTGGACGAAATGACTTCGCTTGAAATTGCCACCGGAACAGTATTCTGTGCATCAAGGGTCAGCGCTCCGCCTAATGAAAGGCAGGCCCCAAGGAGCAATGTATATGCGAATTTCATTTTCATTTCAAACTGCAAACTTACGAAAAAAAAAGAGAAAAACCTATTTATAGAAAGTCTTGTTGAAGGCGGTAAATTCGTCCCTCCCGAGGACACATCTTCTCCACCATGCAATAATGAAGCCGGAACCATAACCTGTGAGTTGGACAATAGCCGCCCAGATGCTCAGAAGCCCGACTTTGAGACTTTTGTTTTTCAGCGTGGAGTCTATTCCGACAAGCAGAATGAACAGCAGAATAAGTCCTGTGGGAACGAGTACAATGAGGCTTAGGGTGAAGGCTGCGGGCAGAATGTGTACGAGTTTCAGGGATTCGGGATATTTTTTATAGAGGTTGATTCTCGCTATGCCCGAATTATACACCTGACGGAAGAATTTTCTGAAATCGGTGCGACGTTTGTGCCAAACCCAGGCCTCCGGGATGAGTCTGCAGCTGTATCCGCCTTTGATTATTCTTATTGAAAAGTCTATGTCTTCGCCGAAACGCATCTTTGAAAAGCCCCCGAGAGCCTCATACACGTCCTTTTTTATACCCATATTGAACGAGCGGGGATAGAATCGGTCAAGCTTCCGCTTGCCGCCGCGGATGCCTCCGGTGGTGAAGAAACTGGTCATCGAATAACTGATGGCCTTCTGAACAGGCGTGAAATCCTCCGCGGCGGCATCGGATCCCCCGAATGCATCGCAGTCTTCTTTTTCGAGTGAGGAATCAATCGCCTCCAGATAGCATTCGGGCAGCACTACATCGGAATCGAGTATTATCATATACTCTCCGAGTGCCTTTTCCACTCCGAAATTCCTGCTCTGTCCCGGGCCACTGTTATCCTTATAATAATATCTAAGCCCCGGAACATCAGCGTGAGCCTTGCACACATCTTCACACCTGATGGCTGAGCCGTCCTCTACGATAATAACCTCAAACTCCTTGAGAGTCTGTCTTTCAAGACTTCCAAGGAGTTGGTCAACCTCATCCGGACGGTTGAATACAGGAATGATTATGCTGTATTTCGTAAGGATGGACTATTTATTGTTCTTTGTTTTGATGTACTCGTCGTTGAGCCCCTTGAGAACCTCATCTGTGATGTTGAGTGAAGGGTTTGCAGTGATGACAGGAGTGCCGGCAGTGTTGGTGAGAATCATGTCGTACTGCTTTTCCTCGTTGTACTTGTCGATGAATGACTGGATGGCATCTGCAATCTGGTTCATCATAACCTGCTGCTCCTCATTTACTTCGTTGCTCTTGAGTTGTGCATACTCGTTGAATTCCTGCTCTTTCTTCTGGAGTTGCTCGCCCTGGGCACGTGCTGTAGACTGAGTCATAAGGCCTTTCTGAACCTTCTCCTGATAAGTTGCGATTTCGCTTTCGAGTTTCTGGCCACGACGGTTAACTTCCTGCTGGATGCTGTTAACCTTTGCCTCTACAACGCTGCGGAGGTCATTTGCCATGTCATATTCAGCGATAATTCTGTCGAGTTGTACATAGACGATACCGCCTTTCGCAGTCTGTACGTTCTCTTCTGCAGGAGTTGCGTCTTCAGCTTTTTTGTCTTCTTTTGGAGAGTTTGCGCATCCTGAGAGGATGGTGGCTGCGCAGATGGCAGCGATAAAAAGTGCTTTCTTCATATTTATTGATAATCTTTTGTATTCTGTTACAGAATTAAGTTTGCAAATATACTAAAAATCTAACTAAAAACTAAAACTTCTAAGAAGCTGTTTGAATTTAGTTCAAATTTTTATTTATGGAATATTGTTGAGCAGATTTGGATTCGACTGCGAAGGAGTA